>RFXU01000220.1 GCA_009921505.1 Flavobacteriaceae bacterium | reverse complement strand
CTCTCGGCTGTAAGGCCGTGCCGGTTCGAGTCCGGCCGAGGGCACCAACAATCAGCATATTATTAATATTTTGCAATGCGTTAGAATTAACGCGCTCTATTTATACACCCTTATATCCACCTTTTTGTTGACGCAGCCGCCTAATTATGTAAGCCGCGCGCGCGTTTGCGCGGCGACGCTTCTGATGTGTGTTGACTTGGCGTTTTGCTGCTTCACATGGTCAGATTTAAATAATTTGATGTAAATTTTAATATACGATACGCGCATACGGGTCCGCGTGCCGGCGTCGGAAGCGCTTCGTGTATGCATTGGTATTAAGAGTTGGGAAATTCGCCTCTGTCCGCAACTCGCGTTCCCTCAATTAAACTGACACCGCGTTACCCACATCGAGCCTATTTCAAGCAAAGCCATACCGATTGAATTGTTAAGTGGCGTGGGCTAATTACAGGGTAATAGGCAGTCTGTTAAGTAAAGCAGATCAGAGTGCTCATTTGTCTAACAGCAAAATTGGTGCTCTTAGAAACAACACGGTGCATTGAACGCAGCGCGCTGCCCACAAATACAATTTAGTTGGCATCAAACGTTGCAAAAAGTTATTGAACTCATTTGATTGCGACATAATAGTGACGGCCTATCGCTTGCTTTCATGCCGATCATCCTTAGCCTACTTTGCAAGCGAGGAGAGGTTGATATGTCTCAAATGTCTAAAAAACCCAACAATCAAGCATGGAATTATCATCCCGATCTGCCATTGAAAGACGGATCAATTTTTGTCTGGCCGCCACAGCCTATACGACTTTTAGATTGGTTTTTTACACACTGGCTTGTTCTATCTGAACGCGTTTTGATGGTCGGGCTTGCGATTTTGCTTTGGGCTTTCATATATCCGTCAATTGATCAAGTGGGCAGTTTTGAATTCGGTTGGGTGATGCAGGTTTGGGGGATCAATCTGCTTTTGATGATTGTCAGCGCTGGCGGCCTGCATCTGTGGTTTATAAGGTTCAAGAAACAAGGAAATGTATTAAAATTTGATCCACGATCGCAAGGACAAAACAACAGTCTTTGGAACTTTTCTGATCAAGTGAAAGACAATATGTTCTGGTCCCTTGGATCGGGCGTATTTCACTTAACAGCGTTTCAAGTCATCACAATGTGGATGATGGCAAACGATTATGTGCCAACGTTTGCATTTGCGGATCATCCGATTTGGTTCATCTCGGCGTTGGTCTTATTGCCAATATGGTCGGCTTTTCATTTCTATTGGGTACATCGTCTTTTACATGTGCCATTCTTGTACAAACACGTACACGTCTTGCATCATCGTAATGTTAATGTCGGACCCTGGTCTGGTCTATCTATGCATCCCGTTGAGCATATCTTGTATCTTTCGTCTTTGTGCGTTCATTGGATTGTTGCAACCCACCCAATCCATCTCATTTTTCATGTGATTTACCAAGACGGAAACCAAGAAATGCCATGGGATCGTTGGTTCGGGACATTCCATAACGGGACCGAAGACGCAACGCGTCAAACTCGTATCCGAAAGAAAAAAATGTATCAATGACCCTAATTCGTGAAATAGATTTAAATAGGACACTATGTGAGATAAGAGCGACTTTTATACTCCTTTTGAAAAAATCTTGTACTGCAACTTGGTTGTCAGCATTTCTGCATAAAAATCATCATTGTAAGTAGCTGGTATGTTTATTGTTATTTGGCCAATTTTTGCATTGATCTGCTTTGGGGCTGTGCTTCGCATGTCATCTTTCGCGCCAGATGCTTTTTGGTCAGGAGCAGAGCGGTTGAATTATTTCATTCTTTTCCCTTCCCTGCTTTTAGCCGCATTGGCAAAAGCACCGATAAGGGATCCGCAGCTTTGGCAATTTTCTGCTGCCGCTGCGACGGTGCTCTGTATTGGAGCAGTTGGTGTTTATCTGTGGCGTATAATATTTGGTTTAAGGGCCAATCGGTTTGGCGTCTACATGCAGGGTGTGATAAGGTTTAACACGTACTTGGCCATTGCTATTTTAGCAGCGCTGGGTGGCGATGCTGCAATTGAACGGGCAGCGGTTTATCTCGGCCTCGCTGTGCCGCTTGTGAATGTTTTTGCCATTTTTGCTTTAAGCAATGGATCTATTTTGCGTGATCCGTGGCAGTTGATGCGAAAAGTTGGAACAAACCCGTTGGTCATAGCCTGCCTGTTAGGCCTTTTTTTAGCAGCAACGGACATCGGGTTGCCTTTAGGTTTGAGTGCGTTTTTTTCGCTCCTTGGGCAGGGAAGCTTACCGCTTGGCTTATTGTGTGTAGGTGCAGCTCTACGTTTGACGACACTTATGCAGGATATGAAACCATTGGTGCTGGTCACTGCGGCTCGTTTGGTGGTGATGCCTAGTTTAGCCACCTTTGTGGCGCTTAAATTCGGGCTGACCCACATAGAAACAATTGTTTTAGTTTCGTTTAGTGCGGTACCAACTGCGCCTACATCCTACGTGCTAACATCACAAATGGGTGGAGATGCTCAATTTATTGCAGGGGTCGTGACGGCGCAAACGCTTTTGTCTATTTTAACAATTACACTTGTATTGCAGTTTTTAATGTGAGTGCTTCCCTAATCATCAGGTGCTATCCTGTAATTATCTTTTAAAAACACGTCATGGTGACATCAGGAGTGGCAATACGGCTAATAGATATCGAACTATGTAAAGTTTAACCTTTTTCCTGTCTCGGTTTTCAACCACTTCAATCACGATCGCAGTAAGATACATCGCGCCCATTTCAAGTAAAGCCGTAC
>RFXU01000219.1 GCA_009921505.1 Flavobacteriaceae bacterium | reverse complement strand
TTCTGGCCAAGTATGGCAAGAAACATGACTTTCTGCTAGTGCAATGACTACTGTACACCCTTGAGGAACAAAACAATGGGAAAATGTGTTCAAAATAGTCATTTTTGCACGATTTATGCCTTTAATCATGACATTTTGAAGCGATTCGACATTATTAATCGCTTCAAAATCGACATCATACACCTCTAAAAGTAGGTGTTTACCCATTGAGTACTGTTTCAATTCAGTTTATGCAAAACAACTTATTTATTTTTCTTCTAAATCAGTGATTTCATATGGTATATTCACTAAAGAAAAAACACCTACCCCACTACAAACTTTACTTGGAGCGAGATAGGTGTAGAGTGTTAAATTAAAGGTCATCCTTTACCTTGACCCCTATATTTCTTACGTGCTTTATTACGAGAAGATGAAGCATACTTAGTACCCCCACCGTCTCCTTGACGAGACTTCTTAGGTGGACCAGGATTATAAGAACTATTTTTCAGTGATCCGACTTTTGCCATAATTGATTTTCCGTTAAAATTTCAGTTTCAAGATCTTCAGGTCTTGGAGAACCTGTCTGATAAAACTCTATCGACAGATCCTCCATAACATTGAAATATTCTTCCTCTGTAAGACTTGCATAGATTCTACGACCCTTACAAAGGATATTGTAAGTTTCTGTCATAATTATAGAATGCGGGTTTTTTCGTGACCGACACGAACACGAGGATCACACCAAATCTCAAATCCTGCTTCCTTTGCATCGAGGCAGAATGATACATCTTCTCCACACATATCTTGAACCTGTCCAGATTCAAAGACTTGCATTTTGGGAGCAAACCAAGGATATTTCATTTCTGGATGTTCAAAGACTCCGTTCTTAATTAGAAGCCATCCAAATCCTGCATAGTCAACTGTAAATGGTTTCCGACGCTTTGAGATACTTTCAACGGTTTCATGATTCATCACACCACCATTACCTCTAAAATCATCCTCATCCAACCAGTGCGCCACTGATGTTGTGTGACCGTCTTCTGTTGCATACCATCCAGAAGCAATGTCCTTGTCCATCAGTACAAGTTGCCAAAACTTTTCAGTATTGAAAACAATGTCGGAGTCAATCCAAAGTTGCCAATCATAATTCAGTTTGCCATCCCAGGGAATCTGATCTGGTCCACGCAGTACATTCGCACCTAAACATTTGCATCTTGCAAAGTTTACCATCGATGAATAGTCTTGCGAGATCTGGATGCTTGCTCCCGATTGTACAAGATCAAAACAAAGTTGTACAAAGTTTTTGAGGTAGGTATATGAGACTCCTCTTCCTGGTAGACAAAAGACAATGGATTTCCCTTTCACCATTTCTCTTGCTAGATTATAGTCCCATTCTTGTTCTTGTGAGGCAACTGGTGCCTTTGCTTTTACTGTAAAACCACGCGCCATAATTGAAAAGTAATTACATTCATATCATACAACAGTATCTATAAGAAGTCAATCCGCCTCTGATAGAATGACCTCGCCACCTTCAACTGAAAATTTAATTTGAGTATCTTCGTACCACTCCAATTCATTCATAATTTGTTCAGGTAATTTGATGTAATACTGTCCTGTAATTGGGTCGATCTCTATAGACTCAAAAATATCTCCGGAATTTTTTTTCATTGTAGGGGAATATAAAAGTTATTTTTGTTTTTTATATAGCGGGGAATTTTTTTATTTTGAATCTTATATTTCTCTCGCTTCCGTAACACTTTGTAGGTTAGGGTAGTGTTGGGTTTTTTATATCGCATCCCCCCGCCCCGCCCATAAGGATCGCTTAACTGTCAAACACGAACGCATAAAGTATTCTAATCGTTCGTGATTAGGGCGGCAGAGTATAAACAACTGCCGCCCACTAACTAACTACTGCTGAGACCAATAGAGAGTGTAAAGAGCGGTGAGGGTCTCCCGCTCCCGTTGCTGGCGATAGTGCGCCCAGGACTGATTCTCAAAGGGTCGCAGATCGCGCAAGCGGGCAGCGGCGCAGCGCATGGAGTTCTCTGTCCAAGTGTGGTCGGTCATGGTGTCAGGGGTGGTGTGGTTGACTAGTCAATTGTACCATAGGAGGGAGAGGGGTCAACCTCTCCCGTAAGGGTCACGCCCAGGATGGGATCCCCATCCAATACTCGGCGCGTCCGATCTCATCCGCCTCTAGCACGGCATCGGCGGTCTCTTCAACCGAGTCTCCATTGCTGTAGTGATCGATCAGCAGTTCCAGCAAGGGACCGTCATCCCAACCACGGCAGTGGATCGCCTCTACGGCATCCCAGAAGGCGCAGAAGGTCGGGCAGTTGAAGCAAGTGTCAGGGGTCAGCATGGTGTCAGGCGGTGTGGTTGACCCCCATAGATTCCCATACCCTCCCAGAGCAGGTCAAGGGGTTTTGACCAGTCTGCGGATTGGCACAAGGGCAGTGATCCCATAACGCTTGCGGAATCTATGTCATAACAGTAACGACATGTGCATCATAACGCTTGTGGAATCTGCAGTATAACAGTAGCGTTATGACCCCAGTTTGTATAAAAAACTAAGACAGGACTAAGTGTAGAGAACTAAACCACACCACTGACTAACAAACTACACTTAATCCTGAGTTAGTTCTTTATACAAACTTAGCAGGACTTCCACAAGACTTATAGAATGCAATCATTCTCTCCGCCTCTTCTCTAGTTGTGAATGATTGTGTACGCCATTCGCATTGATTGTATGGTGTTTGATAAGTAATTGTGAACCCGATTGAGTTAATTTGGCGTGATGTGTTGTGCATGAATCTAGTTGCGAATGTGTGTTAAATGTGTACAATCTCGTCGAGATTGTATGTTGTAGGT
>RFXU01000218.1 GCA_009921505.1 Flavobacteriaceae bacterium | reverse complement strand
CTAATAAATGGGCCTTTTTTTAGAAATTTTAACCCTGGTCTCAACAGTCATAAATCACCCTAAAATCAAAAGTTATTAACGGTTCTGAAAAGTGATCGATTAACCCTATTCTTGACTAGGGTGTTCCCTTTGATTCTTGTAGGTTTTGGCTACAAGTGTGAGCTCATCGTACCAATCTGCACCAAATTTTCGGATTAAGGCCTCTTTGACAAATTGATAAACGGGAACTTTTAAGGAAGCCCCAAGAACACAAGCATCACTACAAATTGGCCAGCGGTGGTAATTCACAGCGCTAAACTCAGAGTAGTCTTGGACACGTACCGGATATAAATGACATGAAATCGGTTTTTGAACATCTACGGCCCCCGCTTTGTAAGCGCGTTCAATGCCACAATGCGCCGACCCATCGGGTTCAAAATGAGTATAGGCACACTCCTTGCCTTGTACCAGGGGTGTTTCGTATTCCCCCGTTTCCAAATGAACAAACGCCCCTTGTGCGTTTAACGCCTCGATTCCTGCCTGGGGCAAAAAAGGTTCAATCTTGCTTTGGTTTTCTACAAGCCAATTTGCTTCTTGTGCTGAGAGTGGGGCACCAGCCTCACCTTCAACACAACACGCTCCTTTACACGCATTGAGATTGCAAACAAAATCTTGATCAATCAAGGCCTCTGAGACCAATGTCTTTCCTATTTGAAACATGAATCAAAGATAATATCAATTTAAATTCAAGGAAGCCTGTAAAGGATTATTTGTTTGTGTAATTTTGTCCCAAATCTCTGGCATGGCCTTCAATTTTAAAGAAATATTTACGGCGAGCATGGTCCTTTTTGCTGTAATCGATATCATCGGTAACATTCCTATTGTCATTACTCTGCGCAAAAAAGCGGGCCACATTCACAGTGAAAAAGCTTCTGTAATTGCCGCCATTGTAATGATCTTTTTTCTTTTTTTAGGAGAGGAAATTTTGAATCTAATTGGCATTAATGTCAATGAATTCGCTGTTGCTGGTTCCTTTATTTTATTTTTTATTGCCCTTGAGATGATTCTAGGCATAACGCTGTTTAAAGACGACGGAAGTTCCCCCGACATGGCTTCGGTATTCCCTTTGGCCTTTCCCATGCTGGCTGGACCCGGAACCTTGACGACCTTGCTCTCATTGCGCGCAGAATTTGCCCTGGAGAATGTGATTATCTCTATCATCCTCAATGTCATCGTGATTTACGCCGTTTTAAAAACATCATCAAAGCTCCAAGCCATTCTAGGGAAAAACGGAATTGGAATCATTCAGAAAGTGTTTGGCGTGATTCTTTTAGCCATCGCGGTAAAGCTTTTTACATCGAATATTCAAGAGTTATTTATTTGACCCCAAACCCATGAAATATTTTAGATACGTACTTATCTCAATTGCCGTTATCTTAATGGTTTATAACGCGACGATTCTCGATTTTAACGCCCCATTGCAAGGAGACAGTCAAATCGCGCTGATCGGGATTTTGGCCTCTGCCTCTGTAATTGTGCTGTTGCTTATTTTGATACAAGCAGAACGCGTGAAACAGCGTTACAAGGGACGCTAATCTAAACTGACCAAGTGGTCAACGGCAATCCCCGCCTTTTTCAGAAACAAAAGCCCTGAATCGTCTTTATACTGCGTGTGATAAACAACACGCACTATGCCGGCTTGGTGGATTAGCTTACTGCACTGTTGGCAGGGAGACATCGTAATATACAGGGTGCTTCCTTTACAGCTTTGGGTGGAAGAAGCAACTTTCATAATGGCATTCGCCTCGGCATGTAATACGTACCACTTCGTGGTGTTATCTTCATCCTCACAAAGATTTTCAAAACCAGTTGGGGTACCGTTATAACCGTCGCTGATGATCATTTTATCTTTCACAATCAAAGCGCCCACTTGTCTTCTTTTACAATAGGAAAGCTTTGACCATTCCAACGCCATCTTGAGATAGGCCTTGTCGTATTTAAGCTGTTTTATAGTCTCCCTTTGCATGCCCGTGAAGATACAATCATTAAATTAATTTCTCATAATCCTAAATGCGCTCAATAAGCATAGGAAGGGTAAGCCCAATAACTCCCCCCGAAAGCATTATTATCCAGTCTCTTCGATTTAGCCTCATAACCCGTTGGGCGACAAAACTTAACAAAAGCACAATCATCACCACCACGAGCTGAGCCCATTCGATTCCTAAGGCAAAAGCCAAAAAACTCTCCACACCCGTATCTTGTGCGATTTGCATAAAATAACGTCCGAAACCAAAACCATGAATGACACCGAAAATCAAGGTTACTACAAAAAGTAACCCTATAGACCCTTGCGCTTTATTGTGCAAACTGCGCCATATATTATGTAACGCTGCCGTGATGATCGTAATTGGGATCAGCAACTCGATCAGGGCCGCTGGAGCCTGCACGTGGCCGTAAAAAGTCGCTACAATCGATGCGGTATGGCCCAGTGTAAATAGCGTCACCAAACCCAACAGTCTTTTCCATTGGCCGAGATCATAAGACAAGGTCAAAGCCGCTAAAAACAATATGTGATCATAAGCATCAATGTCCAACACATGTTTATGGCCCAGCGCAAAAAAGAGTTCGAACTCGTTCATAGACTTGATCGTTATAGATTGGTTTAAAGATCAATTAGATCAAATATCGCAATTTCAATTAAAAAGGCCAGCTCGATGAGCTGGCCTTTTACTAAAGAACAAATAACTAATCTTGTTTTATTCCTTAATTAATCGCTTGATCGCAGTAGCGCCTTCTGCCTCAAGTTGTACTAAGTACACTCCAGAAGCAAGATTTGCTACATTCACACTGGCCTCACGATCCATGTTGCCTA
>RFXU01000217.1 GCA_009921505.1 Flavobacteriaceae bacterium | reverse complement strand
AGCTGATTGGGCAACAATAAATGTGAATTGTGAAGGAGAAAATTGGACATCAACCCTAAGAACAAACTACAAAAAAAATACATTTTTCGAGAATGGTGAAAATCAAACAAATAGTGCTCCTAAGGCAGTTATTTTCTCCAAAAATCTAGTGAGAGGAGAAATAATAACTCGCGAACACGTACGTTACTCTTTATTGCCAAATGCTTCATCTGCGGGACATTTTTTTGAAATTGATGAAATATTAGGCCGAAAAGCCAAAGTAAATTTATCCAGTGGAACTTTTGTTAAACCACGTCATTTAGAAATTTCTCTTGATGTGGAAAAAGGGGACAACCTCTTACTTGTCGCAGAAAACACACACATACAAATAATTACATCCGCTATTGCACTTGAGTCTGGGCAACGCGGTGATATGATAAGAGTGAAAAATGATAGATCTGGAAAAGTTTTCAAAGTTATTGTAATCGGTGAAAAAAAAGTTTCACCATTGACTAACATGTAACTCAAATCGGTCGTTAATGGTTCCGAAAGGAGAAATACAATGGTTGACTCAGTTAGAAATTCGCCCCAAGCGAGCTCGAGTGCTGTTCACGACCAGAAAAAATCACATGTGTCGAACATGCAGACGACCGAAGTTGCAACTAAAGCAAAAACGGTCCAATCCGACGCATCTGTTCAATTGAGCTTGTCGGTAAGCGACAAGGTTAAGTCGATGGCTAGTGAACCCCCAATTAATATAGAATTGGTTAACGAAATTCGTCAAAAGGTATCCGAAGGTAGATACCCTAAACAATAACTGAGCTCAGTCCTCTCAGAGAGGAACTGAAACAATTTCTGCACCTCGATGAAGGGAATGATATTGCTGAAATAATACACCTGATTGATGGAATTATCGAAAAAAGCAGTTCTTCCGACGCAGACTTGTCGAATGATATCTTACAATTGTCAGCCCAAATAAAAAATTTAACTAAAACCACGTCACATTCATTAAATATTTTAAGCTTCGTTTCAGCTTTACAGCCTATAAAAAAACCTACTGATTAATCTGCTTAAATATTTTCATAGCCTCATCCTGTTGCACCAAAACTTCTTGGATAGGAATTTGATCTCCAACTTCATTCAGCAATGGGCTTGCATCTTCAATCCCATACGCCTGTGCTATTGACAGCCAAACATAAGCGGCACCAAAGTCAGGCTGCACAAGTAAACTCATATATGTCTGACCTAATTTTAGAGTAGATTTTTTTACGCCGGCATTTGCTTCTACTAACAGTTCGTCGATTATTTGATTGGCAACGGCATCCTGTAGCTCCGGAGTTATTGTCGCAATCACCGTCTCTGCTTGTATTTTCGCAGCTTTATGTCCATTTAAATATGCTTTCCAAGACCAGACTAGCGCGTCCTTAAAATTCTTCGGCACACCTAATCCATTGTAACTCATGAGTGATAGATTGTATTGAGCCTCAGGTATTTGGGCAGCAGCCAATTCGCTAAAAATATTGATTGCTTCCGCATAATTTTTTTTCTCGATAAATTTTACAGCCGCACGAAAACTTTCATCTGGGTTATATTCCTTAATGAGGTGTTCTTCACCAAGAAGTGCTGTTCCAAAGAACGATAAAATAATGCACCCTATAATACGTCTTAAGTTCATTGCTCTGCTACCATTATCAACTTTAACTCTATTAACTTGCGTCTGCCGTTCTTAGTCTTTTCAAATACTGTAACTTTCGGGCGAGATTTCTCCAATTTTTCGAATTCTACTATAATCCTTGACGGTAGATATACGCCACCGCGCTCCAGTATTTCATTAGGATATTTAAAGAAGGCTTCGAGAAACCTCTCATCAATCCATGTACGTGCCAAAGCCTGACCCAAAATGTCTGGCAAATATTTCTGAATGTCATCACCCGTTTCAAGAATTATATCTTGATCACTGAACCGTGACAGATCTTGTTGGTCCAGATAATCTAAATCAGGTCTTCGTTTGAAACGCTGAAAAAATTTCAAAAAAATACTTAATTTAGTCGTAGTTCGCTCAAACAATCTATGCCTCAAACTTAGATATCGGCCCAAGGGCTGCGTATATTTCTATTGTAAAATAACATAGTTTTTGAAATATTCTAAATACATAATGAACGCTCAGAGGATATTATCTTAATGACATTGATCGACAGTAAGATAATTGGAAGCTCTCAACCCGCAGTAGCGTTAAAAAAAATGATTGCGATTTTAGCTAAATCTGATGCCCCTGTAATTATCAACGGACCCACAGGTTCGGGCAAAGAATTAGTGGCAGAAGCGCTGCATGAAGAAAGCCGACGAAAGGGAAAATTCGTAGCGCTCAATTGTGCAGCAATTCCAAGCGAATTAATGGAGGCAGAGATTTTTGGTTTTGAGAAAGGTGCGTTCACAGGCGCAATAAAAACCACTCAGGGCAAATTTGAACAGGCGCATAAAGGCACACTATTCTTAGATGAAATAGGAGATATGCCCGCTAATCTCCAAACTAAATTACTTCGCGTTCTTGAGAATTCAATCATATCTCGCGTTGGAGGCGACAAAGAAATTCGTCTCGATGTCAGAATAGTATGCGCCACGCATAAAAATCTCGAAAACTTAGTGGGCGAAAATAAGTTCCGCGAAGATTTACTGTTTAGACTTAACGTTTTTCCAATTGAAGTTCCAAGCCTCTCAAGCCGCGTCGAGGATATACCGGAACTCATCGAGCATTTTTTTAATTTGAAATTGAGAAATTCTCCAAACCAGCGCCCAAATTTCAGTGACGAGGCGATTGAAAGCCTAAAGAGACATTCATGGCCTGGAAATATTCGGGAAGTCCGAAATGTCATTGAGCG
>RFXU01000216.1 GCA_009921505.1 Flavobacteriaceae bacterium | reverse complement strand
AATGGCAGAAAAGTTCAAATCGTATGAAAATACGTCTCGAATAATTTCTCCATCGTCATTGGTGGACTGATTTCCAGAATCATCAAAAGTTGAGGTCTCGGCAGAATAATAAAGTGTAATTTTTCCTTCGGTTGGATCAAAAATAGTTTGATGCCCACTTCCGTCGACTGGTTCCGCTTTGAGGTAAATACCGCGGAAGTAATCTTTGAAATTGTTGTTATTAAGCAAGACCTCTTGGTTTTGTTGGTCCCAAATTTTTTCTTGGAAAAACTCCAGAGGCAATTCCAAGTTAATCCCTGGATTAAACGTCAAGGTGTCGAGATCTTCAATTATAAATTCATCAACCTCATTACTCGCCACAAATTCCGGAATTTCAACAAGGAGCGGGCCGAGCTGACTTTCAAAGGTTTCGCGTTGATTTGAAAAATATTGCTGGGGCTCTGCAAAACCGGTCGCGGGATCAAAATCACGTAAAAAGTAATTGGACTCGTAGATCGAAAGTTTAATTGGATCACTGCCAAAGATAGAATCTAAATCAAATACAGGATTTCCTTCGTCATCCGTGTCTGAAGAACTGTAATACGGTAGGGTCAAAATAACTTTTTCCAATACCGGATTAAGCGTATCAACGGAAAATGCAGGGTTATTTGCCGACAGGACTACCTGAGTTAAAAAGTCCGCAGAATGAGGGCCAAAAAGCGGATCATTATAATACCCAAGCTTATAGCTCAATTGATTGTTAGACTGCACTGGCCCTACAAACCTACTGTAGGCACGAACAGAAAAAACAGTGTCTGGGGTAGTGTAATTTTGATCGATTAAATCGGTATCCAGATTGGTAAAACTCTCATCGCATGAGGCAAAACCAATAATCACTAATAAAACCCAAATAAAATGAGGAATACGCTGTGTCACGTTCATAAATTTTGAAGAGCCTATGCTCCGAGGACTTTTGATTTGTAAAAATCGATATAAGCCTGAGAAAATTCATCTTTATTATGAAAGTTTAACACAGGGCAAGTTGCTTTTTTGAGATAAGCTGATAATTCATCGGACAAGTCCGGAGAGCCTTCTATCACCCCATCAGAGTGATCGATAGCGGTTTTCATAATATTGAGGTAGCTTGGAGTGTCTAAATGTGCGTAATGTGCGCCATCAATGCCATCAAAACTTATTTTCTTAGAAAGATCCTGAGATAAGGTGCCCTCAAAACCTTGACTATAAAGAGAGGTCACAATTTTACAACCATCAAATAAAGGCTCATTTCCGTAATAGGTTCTCAAATACAGCGGCAGCAAAGAAGCGAGCCAACCGTGAACATGAATAATATCAGGGCCCCAATTGAGTTTCTTTACTGTTTCGACCACCCCTTTGGCAAAAAACAAGGCGCGTTCGTCATTGTCTTCATAAAGCACACCGTCTTCGTCGGCATAGGTCGCTTTTCGCTTGAAATAATCGTCATTGTCAATAAAATAAACCTGCATGCGCTCTTTTGGTATAGAGGCTACCTTGATGATCAGCGGCATATCCATGTCATTAATCACCAAATTCATTCCCGATAGACGAATTACTTCGTGTAGTTGGTGACGACGCTCATTGATATTGCCGTAACGAGGCATAAAAATGCGGATCTGACCATTGTTGTTGTTCACCGCTCTAGGGGCCTCAAACGACATCGAAGAAATCTCAGTCTCGGGGAGGTAAGGAACCACCTCGGAAGACACATACAAGACTCTTTTATCTTTCATAAAACATTAAAAATTTTCCGTAACTCCTGTGAGGATGCAAAATTACGAAAATTTATGCAGATTGCCGTTAATATCTTAATTTTGCTCGATTTCTGCGCCATGACGACACTTCACACTAAAGAAGAATTACAGACCCTTTTAGGACCTGAAAAACAAAACCAAAAATGCATAGGATTCGTTCCCACTATGGGGGCTTTGCACCAAGGGCACCTCACACTGGTTTCCCGTGCCCTAAAGGAATGTGATCATGTCGTGGTGAGTATTTTTGTGAATCCTACTCAGTTTAATAATGCCGAGGATCTTGCAAAATACCCTAGACATCTTGATCATGATTTGACACTACTGAGCAGCCTTAGCAAGAGTATTCTCGTTTTTGCGCCCTCAGCCGAGAATATATACGGAAACCAAATCAGTGCTCGCCAGTACGATTTTGGCGCTCTTGGACAACATATGGAAGGACAGCATCGACCGGGTCATTTTGACGGCGTTGCTACGGTAGTTTCCTTACTTTTTGATGCCGTAAACCCAGACCGGGCTTATTTTGGAGAAAAAGATTACCAACAACTTCGCATTGTAGAGACGCTGGTTCAAATCGAGCAGCGCGATACGGTAATTGTCCCCTGCAGCATCGCGAGAAATAGTGAAGGACTTGCCCTGAGTTCTCGGAATGAACGCCTGGACGATAAGCAGCTCAAACAAGCATTGCTCTTGGCGGGTGTTCTAAATGAGGCTTCAAAAAACTTCAGCACACATTCTTTTCAAGCCATAAAAAACGAAGCGGCAGCAGCATTTAAAAAAGCCCCTGAGTTCGAATTAGAATATTTTGAAATTGCCGATGTCGATTCACTTGTTCCAACTTTAACCAAAGACCCAGAAAAAAAGTATCGAGCATTTATTGCCGCTCAATTGGGAGGTGTTCGTTTGATCGACAATCTTGAACTAAATTAATACCTTTGGCCCCATGTTGATTCATGTTGTAAAATCTAAAATTCATCGCGTTAAAGTAACCGGTGCCGATCTCAATTATATCGGGAGCATTACCATAGATGAAGATCTTATGGATGCCGCCAATATTGTACCTGGAGAAAAAATTCAGGTGGTCAACAACACTAACGGTAATCGACTCGAAACCTACGTGATTCCTGGGCCCCGAAAAAGTGGG
>RFXU01000215.1 GCA_009921505.1 Flavobacteriaceae bacterium | reverse complement strand
GCCTTCTAAGCAGACGGTCACAGGTTCGAATCCTGTCGCGATCACGAATAAATATCCCAATAAGAAAAAACGCCAAGCTTGCTTGAGCGTTTTTTTATTTGGGGTATTTTCAGAGCGGAGCTCTATCAGGATCTTTAATCCTGCAGTCCAATGTTCATTAATTCTTTAATAAAAATCAGTAATCTCCCATTTAGGCGCTGCTTTT
Organism: Flavobacteriaceae bacterium; assembly: GCA_009921505.1. GTDB lineage: Bacteria > Bacteroidota > Bacteroidia > Flavobacteriales > Flavobacteriaceae > BACL21. Next base: position 2,735 of record RFXU01000215.1, on the reverse strand, counting down.
GACATAATTTTGTGTTAGCATTAAAGCAGTTTTACTTGAGCAAACGCGTGATCATTATCGGTTCAGGGGCTGGAGGGCTCTCGACAGCTATATTACTAGCCAAAAAAGGTTATAAGGTCACTGTGCTAGAGAAAAACAGCACTTTTGGGGGTCGGGGCAGTGTCTTTTCTGCAGAAGGCTTTCAATTTGACATGGGCCCTTCGTGGTACTTGATGCCCGATATTTTTGAACACTATTTTGACTTGATTGGCGAAGATATTAAGGAGCATCTTACCCTTAAGCGACTCGATCCCTCGTATAAGATTTGGTTTGGCGAGCAAAAAGAGCCAATTGAAATGACCTCGGACCTGGAGCGAGATTCAGTCCTTTTTGAGTCTTATGAACCTGGGGTGATGAAAAAAATAAAGATTTATCTCCAGGAAGCCGCCGCCAAATACGAAGTCTCCAAAAATACATTTATCTACAAGCCCTTCGATACGGTCTTTGACTTTATCGACCGAAAAACCATTTTTCTGTGGACGAAGTTTTCAGTGATTTCTTCGTTTCACAAACATATTGCTCATTTTGTAAAGCATCCTATTCTAAGAAAGATCCTCCAGTATCCTTTGGTATTTCTGGGCACATCGCCCTATAAAGCACCAGCGGTGTACTCCTTGATGAACCACATCGATTTTAAAATGGGGGTGCATTACCCCATGGGTGGGATGACCAAAGTTTTTGAGGCCTTATATCGTATTGCGCAAAACAATGGGGTGGAGTTTTTATTTGACACCCCGGTAGAGAAGATTTTGGTTAAAGACAAAATGGTGACTGGAGTGAAAACCACCCAGGGTCAGGAATTGTCTGCGGATATTGTGATTTCGAATGCCGATTACCACCATACTGAGATGCATCTGCTTGAAAAACCAAACCGACAGTTCAGCAAGCGTTATTGGGAAAGTAGGAGTGTGGCCCCATCATTTAGGGCTTAAAAAACAATACGACACCTTGGTGCATCATAATCTTTACTTTACCGATAAGTGGAAAGAGAGTTTTGAGGCCATTTTTGACCACACTGAATTGCCTGAAAACCCCTCGTACTATGTCTGCGCCCCGAGTAAAACAGATCCTGCTGTGGCCCCTGAGGGTTGTGAAAACCTTTTTGTTCTTGTACCTACCTCTACTGGGTTAAACTTGGATGAAAAAACCATTAAGGCTTATCGTGACAAAACTTTAAGTCACCTGCGGGAAACCATGGATTTACCCGGCCTTGAGGAAAATATTATTTACGAAAGGATTTTTACCGGACATGATTTTGCAAGCCTCTACAATGCCTTTAAAGGCACTGCGCTCGGGCTGGCACAAAATCTAACCCAAACGGCAGTGTTTAGGCCAAAAACTAAATCCTCTAAAGTCACCAACCTATACTTTGTAGGGGCGAACACCAATCCGGGCATCGGGGTTCCCATGTGCCTTATTAGCGCACAAATTGTTTTTAAACGCATCCATGGCATCAAACATGGCAGACCTTTAAGCGCCGATGATACAAATTTTTGAGACCCAAAAAATCATGAAACAGTATCATTGGATCATCAATATCAGTCGCCCTCGTTTTTGGACCTATTTAGCTGGTCCCTGGGCCGTAGGCATGGTCACCGCCGTAACACAGTTTAGTGATTTTGCGGACCTTTTGTTTTGGGTAGGCATGTTATTTTTCTTGTGGCCCGCTAACTTTTTTCTCTACGGCTTAAATGATTTTGCCGATAGAGATACCGATCAATGGAATCCCAAAAAAGGCAATTATGAGGGGCTTTACGTGAGCGATAAAGACAGAACACTTTTAATGATCTGCGGGGGTGTTCTCGTATCGTCCTTAATTTTTGGGTGGATGCTTCCGAGCATTGAGTCGCAATATGTCTTATTGCTATGGCTCCTTTTGTCCTCGTTTTATTCGTTAAGACCTCTAAGATTAAAATCTAGGCTGTTTTTGGACTCTTTTTCAAACGTACTCTACATTTTGCCCGGCGTTATCGTTTATTTAGCCTACAAGCCACTTTCGGAATTGTCCTGGCCGCTGGTTATCGGGGCTTGGACCTGGTCTATGGGCATGCATTTGTTTTCGGCATTGCCTGATATTGCGGCCGATCGCAACGCCAATGTCAAAACGACCGCAGTTTGGCTGGGCCATAGATACGCCACCTTATTGACCTTATTGTATTTTGCTACCGCAACAATCCTCAGCGCGCTTTATGTTGAATTATGGATGGGTCTGCTGGGTTTTTTGGCCTATTGTGTTCCCACTATTTATGTTTTGTTTTTGACCGAAAAGGACAATCAAAAATTGCTCGCGGTTTACAAAGCCTTTCCGCTGATAAACTTTATTTGTGGGGGCTGCTTATTTATTTATATTTTCTTCAAGTACAACCTACTGGGTTAAGCGGAACCTATGAATACAAAATCAATAATCTTGATTCTTTTATCCGGGCTGATGGCTTTTATCGGTTATTATGCCTTGGTGGTCAAAGATGATTATTTTTCGATTATCCCTATGATTCTCTTAGCGGCGCCGGCTTATTACGATTTGCTCCGGGTAGAACTAAAAAAAGGCTTGCTGCTCATTGCCATTTTAAGTGTTTATGCCACCTGCATTGAGGCCTTGAGTATCGTTACCTCATTTCCTTATGGTTCCTTTAATTACAATGCCCAATTAGGCTACAAACTATTTGATTTAGTCCCATGGGCCGTGAGTTTTGGTT
>RFXU01000214.1 GCA_009921505.1 Flavobacteriaceae bacterium | reverse complement strand
ATAAGGATCAATGACCCATGACTTGTCAAAGGCATCTGCAACACTAAAGTTTAAACTTGCGTCTAGCCCATAGTAGCGCGCTGAATCCGCACCAAACCAGTCACTGAAATCAGCATCTCCCAGCTTATCAATTTTATTAATCGACCCGGCGACATTAAGGCTTAATCCGCTAAATAGGTGACGACCTACAGAAACGCGAGACGCTGAAGGCATGAAGTTATAATGGTCTCCAAAGTTGAAGTATTCATTGATAAAGGCCCCATGAACAAATGGTCTGCCGGTTCCCACACCAGATACAAGCGTTCCAGAATCATAACCCACTGGATAGAAATCCACAGCGTTAGTTCCTATTTCTATGGCCCATGGATTTTGTCTGTCTTGAGCATTGAGACTGAAAACACCTGATAATACAAGTGCTGCAGTAAGTATAATCGTTTGAAATTTCATGTCTGATATTTTTTGCAAAATTAAGGCAATTTTATAGAAATCCGATAAAACGCGCCTTTTTTCGGTAAAATTTAATCTTAAATCAACACTTGAGATAGAAAAAGATCTAAAGATTTATATTTCAGGACTTTAATTTATGACTCGGTGTTGGCAATAAACGGAATCTCAGGATTGAGTAACTCGCGAATGAGCTCAAAAAGTTGCTCTTGATATAAGCTTAAGGTCTCCAAGGAGATCTCCTCTTGGCGTTTATATCGATCTGGTTTAAACGCATAGGTCATGAGTCCTTGACCAAAGTTTTTAAAGGAAAGTATCCCGGCGATGGCTTGTTGGTCCATGGACTTGAATCCTTTATCGTCTTTAAAATGCATATAGGCGTAAGTCAAAAGTTGAAAAGCCTTTTCTTTTTTGTGACTCTCTGTGAGTTCTGCCCAATCACTAATGTTTAAATCACTGGGCTGAACATTACCAGTTTTATAATCAATCACACGCAGGACACCGTTGCATCGATCAAGGCGGTCTACGACACCGCGTAATTTCACTGGGGCGTGAATTCCGGGTATGTTCAATATCAAATTATGTTCTGTTTCAACTTCAAGAAGTTCCAAGGTATCCCCGCGCTCTAAGGCGGCACAATCCCAATCAATCAACTGTTGACAATAACTTTTTACCACCTGGGTGACAATGAGATTTTTTCCGTGCGCCAAAGCACGTAAGTTGTATTTATCGTCAAAATGATTCATGACGACTCGGTCAACTTGTTTTTTAAGCGCCTTTAAATCAGAAAGAACCAAAGTTTTTCCAGCCATTGGGGCGTACATTTCTTTAATGGCATCATGGACGACATTACCCAGTATGTTTGCGGCGATATTGTCTTCCATAAGCTGTTCTTCGGGAAGCCCAAGGATTCGTTTAAAATAAAATTCTTGGGGATCTCGGACATATTGACCGAGCGATGAAGGTGAAAGCCCGCCTACGACAAACTCATTGAGCTTATCCATTACGTCAGGGGTTTTCTCATAGGTTGCCACAGGGGTGGAAGCCGTATTGACTTCTTGTAGGGCCGTTGTCTTGCTAATCTCATGAGTACTTGGCGCCGTAAGTTCCATGAGTCTTAAAAAACGGCTCGGCTCGCCCACGCTTAGACCCTTCTGACTGTTTTTATACAAAAAGGTCACGGACTTTGCACGCTGAATCAATCGGAAGAAGTGGTAGCCATAGATGGCATCTTTATCCGTATGTAAGGGCAGACCAAATTCCTTTTTCATATCGTAAGTTATGAATGAAGCACTGCTCTTCCCCTGTGGTATAACACCTTCATTAACTGAGAGCATAATAATGTGCTCAAAATCAAGTACACGCGTCTCAAGGACCCCCATGATTTGCAAGCCTCGATAAGCATCTCCCTCGAAATCCAGTGACTCAGTGACCATCAAATGATCAAATAAGGCAGTGATTGCCCCAATATTGTCCAAAAAGCCATAGCTTCTTGCTAAGCCATAGAGCTGCTGCAATAGATCCAATAATTTTTGAATACCGATACGATCAACGGCGTTGAGTTGTTTGTGTTCACTCAAAGTGCTGAGCAGTTCCATTAAGTTTTTCAGGAGGTTATCTTTGCCCCCCGCATTGGAAAACATGAGCTCGATAACCGGCCCTTCAGACGCCCGCGTCAACCCTTTAATATCCTCAAGGTCGATAAAAAGCTGGTGATTCTTTTGAATCCATCGGCTAATGTTCTGCCATGAGGGGAGCAATAACTGCCCAAATGGATGGGTTAAAATTTTATGCAGATGATTATGGTGGATCCGTTTATTAGAAGATTTGTGCCATTGCAAGAGCGCTTCAATAAACCAAACTCCGGGATAGGCCTTTAGTGGATAGCCCATGGTAATATTGATATGGTTTATCGCCTCAGGGATGGCGTAAAGCACAGGAACAAGTAAAGATTCATCGGCTAGCACTATAGCCGTTTTGCTGACTTTATCCGGGGAGATATCGTTTAATAATGCAGACAATGCTTGGATTTGCCCTTGATCACTATCGCTTTCTACTAAATGTAGCGTTTTGGCTTGTCGATAATGGTCTGTGGTAATTGAGGACAAACTTTTATGGCCAGGATTATCTTTTGCCGCAGAGGCTTTAGCCAAACTTTGCTGGGTTTTATAATAGGGCCAGCGATCAAAATACTCACGGATGAACTGAGAGACACTGTGCTGCGGGTCATTGGCAAAAAACTCATCTAAATCCCAAAATACACGGCTATTGCCTTGAGCAAGCATCTCTTGAAACAGAAGTTCCTCTGCAGGATTAAGGGCATTAAATCCGATAAAAGCGTGGGGCTTATCGCCTATGGCGTTTAAGTAATGGCTTAAGTCTTCTGCGGCCTGACGATAGACCAGACCCTGATATGCCGCGCCTTGACTCAGAAGATGCTGGGTAAAGGCGTTATAAAAAGGCATTAGTCCCTCCCAAAATTTCAGATAGTCTTTGATCAAGGGCGTAGCCTCTTTGAGTTCCCAGCGCTCGAAGGCTTTAATTTGGCT
>RFXU01000213.1 GCA_009921505.1 Flavobacteriaceae bacterium | reverse complement strand
TTCTATGATTTTCTTACTACGACGGCATTGGATATAAATGGGGAGGAGTATAAAAATAAATTTAATGATTTCAGTTTAGACATTATTAACGCAAATTCGAAGGTAGCGATTTCAAACAAAAATTTACAGGAGATTATTCGATCCGGGAGCTATGTAAACCTTTTTAGAGAGGTGAGGGGTGCCCGAGATTATTCGTTTAACTTAATGCGTAGGGCACAAGCAGTTTCTGCGATGGTGACTGTAATTGTTGGCTTAGCTGCGACTATCTCAGCCTTGGTTTTTGGTTTTTTTATTGCTTCAGGTATTAGAAAAAAATTGTCCAATGCCTTTGCTACAATAGACTCAATTAGAAATGGAAATTTGACAAAAGATATTCAAATTTCTGGAAATGATGAGATTTCAAAATTACTCGTTTCTACGTCCGAGATGCGGCATAATATTTTTGAGGTGGTATCTGCAATGACGAAAGTCGCTGCGCAGATTTCGGAAAATGCGTCCAAGCTTAATATTACGGCAGATCAGGTCTCTGATGGAACCAGCCAACAAGCGACATCTGTTCAAGAAACATCAGCTTCGATGAATGAAATGGCTCAAAACATCGCTGAGAATGCAAAAAATGCATCAGAAACAGATGCAACTGCGAAGTTATTAGCTTCAAACTCGGAAACATGTTCGGCATCGATGAAAAAAACATCAGATGCGATGTCCAATATATTTGAAAGAATTGGGATAGTTGGTGAAATCACTCGTAAGATTGAGCTTTTGGCTTTAAATGCGTCTGTCGAAGCTGCCAGAGCTGGAGAGCATGGAAAAGGATTTGCTGTTGTGGCCTCTGAGGTATCTAAACTCGCAGAGTTGAGTAAAGAAGCGGCGTTAGATATTGAACGCTCGTCTACCGAGGGTAAAAAACTTGCTGACTTGACCAACGAAATGCTAAACGAGCTTCTGCCCGAAATTGAGAAAACACAGCAGTTAGTTCAAAATATTAGTGCGTCGTCGAAAGAGCAATCTATCGGGGCAGATCAAATAAATGATGCAATAAAGACGCTAGACAATGTAGTGCAGGTAAATGCAGTTGCGGCTTCTGATTTATCACAAGCTGCGAATGAGCTTTCAAAAATCGTTCCAGAGCTAACATATTTAATTAATAAATTTCAGATTGAAGAACATCCTAATCTTTCGGGCTCTAAAGAAGATCCAGAGGAAAATGCGTTGGATTTCGAACAAAAACATAAAAAAGGAAACGATATTATTCATTCTGAAAGAAATAATGAAAATCACGATTTCGGTAGGTATTAACTCTTACGTTTCGAGAGGCATTTATCAATATGCTAAAAGATTGTGTCCAAGCATTAGAACAGTGGCCTACTGATGATAAGTTGGAGACAATTCAGATTGGTGCAATAGAGAAACACCTACTTAATAGCGTTTCCCAAAATATAGACGAACTGGATAATTATTTTAAAAACAGCGAATATTTGGATTATGAATATTATGATCAGACTTATCAAATTCTTCGTTGTGTTTCTGGGTTTGGTTTGTTTATCAAAAGCCAAAAAATTACTCACCTCGGCATGCTAGGAGAGTTAATTGCGGATGCAGCGAGACTTGCGGGCGGGTACTCGCAAAATTCCAAGCAATACTTGATGAGAATTGTTATCGCAAAATTGAAGCAAGTCACGGATGAGTTTCTTAGAAAATCGGAGACCAATCAGGATCTAAGCGAGATAGTAAACGAATGTAGTTTATATCTAGCCGAACCAATAAATGCACTACTAACGCAGGATATATTTAATGGTCAATTTTTTAACGCTGAAAGTCACAGTGAAATAAATGTTACTGAGCAACGAGAAAACTTAAGCTTAGTACAAAAAAACAATTTAGACTTAATTGAAAATAGTTCGTCGGAGCAAGCTACAGATGAGGAACAAGACGAGGTTCTAAATATTCCCATAGATAAGGTCGGATTGATAAGTGACTTTTGCGAAGAAGCTTGGGAGAACTTGCAAACTAGTGAAAATCTTTTGATAGAGTTGGAAAATAACCCAACTTCAGTGGAACTCGTCAATGAACTTTTTCGATCAATTCATACTATTAAGGGTGGATCTCGGTTAATCGAAATAAAGAAAATTGAACGACTATCGCATGAATTGGAAGACGTATTAGATGACGTACGTTCTCATAAACGTAAACTTGATGTAGAAATAATTGATATTGCACTCAATTGTGTAAATACAATCAAGTTAATAACTGATGAGGTAGCGTATCGAGGACCTATAAAAACAAAAGTAAACCATCTGATACACCGTTTAAAATCCGGAAGTTCGTTCAATGATCCCGCGAAATATGAAAAACAAATTATAAATGTTGATACGGCAGCACAACATTCTGGAGCCCACCAGGAGTATAATCCCAATATAGTTCAAACAATCTCTAACAGGGCGCGCGATGAAGCTATTAAGGTGTCTTCTGATAAGCTAGATAGCGTCTTAGATACAGCAGCCGAGGTGTACATAAATAGGATTAGGCTCGATAACGATAATAAATTACTTAAAGCAACTCTCGCGCACGCACACATCGAATTACAAAGAATAAAAGAAAACTTGGAGATATTTACCTACCAAAAGCCGCCGCCCCAACGTGTATCAGTACTTAAATCACAAAAAGAATTTTCCAGTCTCGAAAATACTTACTCTAATTTCACATTTGATAATACAAATGTAGATAATAGTTTGAATAGCTTGTCGTTAATTTTGGACCGTGCTCGAATTCAATCGGACGGCTTGCAACAAAATATTGATGAACTACAAGTACTCAGCTCCCGTTTACAAAGCGGAGCGATGAATTTTAGAATGGTTCCAATTAATCAATTATTTAGCCGCTTCCCAGCGCAAGTCAGAGATATTGCACGACAAATTGGTAAAACAGTTGAGTTAAAGCTTTCTGGTGGTGAAACAGAATTAGACAAAATCATTATTAATCAATTGGGCGATCCTCTA
>RFXU01000212.1 GCA_009921505.1 Flavobacteriaceae bacterium | reverse complement strand
AGAAGCGGTTAATAAATTTCTTAGGGCACAATGAAGTTCAAATCACGATTAGATAGATTGGAAGCCATGCGCCCCGCAGCCCCATGGGTTCCGCCACTCTTTTTTCATTCAGTCGTGGAGCCCAGTGAAAATGGCCCAAGAGAAGTCGGCGCCTTTGCGAAAATTTACGTTGAAGGAGAAGAGTTGATGGTTTGGCGTGGAGACAATGAAAAGCACGAAAGTTTTGAGAACCGAGTAATGGCACTAGAGGATTTAACCCCTATTTGAACCATCTCGCTCTTTTGGGGGGTAGGTTGGAGGGAGTAGCCTACAGTAGAAAATTTATATAATTAAAACAAAAGCCTAGATTATATTCTGGCGGAGGAGGTGGAATGGTTAGATCTACACAGACACATGCTGCAAGAGTATGACCCAGTCAATCGTCATACGATCCCTCTGACGGGTGATCTAGTAGAATAAGTCCTGAAAACAAGGCCATAAGAAAAATGATGAAAGTAAAAGTTGTTCTGACTGCTTGAGATAAAACGCTAGAACCGCGCGACCTCAGTAGCGTGACATTGAAAAAATTTACATTGTGATATGTAACGAAACTTACATCACCCACTAAATTTTTTCCTCATTTATGTGTGGTAAATTTTTTGGATCATCATTACGCAATAGCATCACATATCGATAAAGATTATCCAACGCTTACACGTTATCACCGCAGATGTTAATGTGATGTAACTAAACTCGCATATTTTCTCCCCCAACAGATCACGGACAATATTGTTAGATATTGTTCATTCGGACGGCGAATGTATTTACACTTTTAATTTAACGGGAATTAAAACAAAAAAGTTGCTGATTTTCAAACGCCATAAGCAACAAATATAACCACGGCGTTTAAGTTAGCAAAACTCTATTGCTCGCCCATTAAGGGCACATGTCACTTTTTTATCACATTGTTTATTGCTAATTTACGATTTCATATTTTTTAAACTAAATTTCAAGTAAACTAAAAGAAAAATATAAAAATGAGGCACTCAAATGAATACCTATGCAGCATACAATGTGCGGCCTTTTAAGAGTCGCACACGACGCTTAAAAGTCAAACTTAACTTCAAGTTCTCAATATATACGATGTTTTTACTTATCGTTTTAGTGATATTGTCGGAAATTTTGGCAGTATAGCGATATGTTAAAAGCCCTTTCAGATTCCGATGTCAACTTCGCCAGTAGGGCAACTGCATTTTCTGGAAATCAATATTAAGCTCCTGAGTATTATCATTAGAAGCAAAAGCTTGCTGTGACAGCACTTTGTGCTATCAAAAAATCTAACTTTTGCATTAAGGCCTTAGATACTCGAAGGTACCAGCTTTATGACGGAAATTGAAATTATTAAAAAACGTCAAATTGAACGCGAGCATGAGCTTTCGGAACTGATGGCTGACTTTGACGAGAAAGCATTACGCCACTGGATACGTGAGTTTTTGCTTCGGCATCAGTCTTACAAATCAAGCTTAAAGTTCGATTGTAGCAATCTTTGTCTGACGTGGCTCATCGAAGATGATATGGCCCAAAATATGCACTTATTGGAGTTCAGTGAGTTTTACGACGGTATGCGGGAAGCTTGGAGAGTTGCACATGAACAAAAACTTGTTATTCCAAGTTATATAAATAATTGGTTTACATCAACAATCGTGCCTAACCATCGCCCGCCAGTAAAGAGGTATGGTCGTAAAACATATTTATTCGAACATGTGATTTGTTATTGTATTTATACAACTTCGAAACATTCACCCTTTAAAGCAAGTAGAAATAACAAATGTGCTGCAAATTCAATATGCGACTTTGTGTCAGACGAGATAGGTTTAGATTTTACCACGGTTAAGGGCATTTGGGTTGATAGAGATCGTGAATTATTTCCCAAAAAAACACCGTTGCGCCGAAATTAGTTTTACTAAAATTGAGCGATTGCCATAATCAAAAGAAATAAAAATAATTTACTGTTGATTTAAAAAAGTCTGTACACTTATTACACCATTGATAGGAAACAACTCCCGACGAAATTAATAGAAAGTCATTGGTCGTACAAAATGCTGGTTATAAATAAGGCTAAAGAAATAACATTGATAATAGTAGCTAGCGTAAGTGCAGCGCAGGCTGAGGATTATGTTTACTGTACGCACGGCTTAAGGAAGATAGACGACGGTAAAATGACTGCATACTATCAAGCGGCATTATTTCGACTGAGTGATTTGAAATTCAAAACGGAAAAAGACTGGCAATACCAAATTCCTTGTGAGCAAGACAGCTGTGAAGTTTCTACTTCTGAAAACTCTGTGCTATTACACAAGAAATTAACTGAAGGGCATGAAATCTATCTGACAAAGTTCGACCAACCTAATATGGAAATAGTCGTTGATAGAACGCGGGTAACCCATTCAGGCAAACGCACGGCATACATTGAATTTCAATGTGAATGGTTTGACTAATAGTAAGAGCGCACTCGTTCAGATGTAGTGCAATCATCATAACCGTGTCAGGTTTACATTCTGAGCGCGGGGTATCAGGCATTTATTCCGAGCACCAGGCGCCAACTTATGGATTTTCCATATCAGCACCTACGTCGTCAGTGAAAAACAAATCAACTGCAATTCCCACCGCAATACTTAAAGCACACCCAAATACGATTGGCTTTGCCTTGATACAATCGCCTAATTCGCTTCGTAATGCCATAACATCGGGCAATTTTTGTTTAGGCGATTGATGGTCTAGGAAGTATCAGTACAATTCAAGGGAAATTGCGGAATTAATGCGATGAACAGCGGTACACAACGCAGCATCCGCGCGAGCGCACGCGTGACATAACTCAGCTCAAAAGTAAATATTTGTGGGGGCGAATGTGGGGGCTAAAATATAACTAACAACACAAGTGTTTGTAAGTATGAAGTATTTTAGGAGATATTGGCGGACAGACAGGGATTCGAACCCTGGAGACGGTCTCCCGCCTACAC
>RFXU01000211.1 GCA_009921505.1 Flavobacteriaceae bacterium | reverse complement strand
AGGGAGAGTATGATGACGCAACACACTTCGGGAAAAATTCACCCAGCGGCAAAAATGTATGCCAAAGAATTTCGGGAAGGTAAACTTAGCCGCCGTGAGTTTCTTACAAGATCTACAGCTCTTGGCGTCAGTTCTGCCGTTGCTTACGGTCTAATTGGATTAGTTCAGCCAGCAGAAGCAGGCGGACACTCCAAGATGGGAGGAACTATTCGTATTCAGCAAGAAGTTCGTCCTCTTAAAGACCCAAGAACTTGGGACTGGACACAAATTTCAAACTACTGTCGCGGTTGGTTAGAATATTTAGTTGAATACAACAGGGATGGAACATTCAGGCCTATGTTGTTGGAATCATTCGAAGCCAATGAGGATGCTACTGAATACACATTGCGCGTCAGAAAAGGTGTGAAATGGAACAACGGGGACGATTTTACGTCAGAACACGTGGCATGGATCGTAAACTATTGGTGCGACAGTTCTGTTGAAGGCAATTCAATGGCGACGCGTATGGGTTCACTGATTGACTCAACGACCGGCAAAGCCAGAGACGGTTCAATTACTGTATTAGATGAGTACACAGTTAAACTATCTTTACCAGCTCCAGATATTTCCATTATTCCGGGAATGGCTGACTACCCAGCTGCTGTCGTACACCCTGCCACAAACCTAGATGACATTCGCTCAACTCCGATTGGGACAGGAGCTTACGTTCCTGAAACACTTGAAGTGGGTGTCAAAGGTACTTTAATCAAAAATGACAATCACAATTACTGGGGTAATAGCGTCGATGGATACGCGGGCGGTTTTGCTGACAGACTAGAGTTCATTGATTTTGGGACTGATCCGTCTCAATGGCTTAGCGCAGTTGAGTCTGATGAAGTTGATATGCTCTATCAAAATACTGATGAGTTTATCGAACTGGCTGAAGCAAATGGTTGGGAAACTTCAGACGTTGTAACTGGTGCAACTGTAGTTGTTCGCTTTAGACAAACAGCTGAGGTTGATGGAAAAATGCCATACGCTGACGTGCGTGTGCGTCAAGCTATAAGTCAAGCAGTTGATAACTCGGTCGTATTGGAGCTTGGTTATTCTGGTCGTGGCGTTCAAGCAGACAACCACCATGTAGCTCCAGTACATCCAGAATATGCTGACATTGGTCGACCTAAGTATGATCCATCTGGAGCAGCTTCCTTGATGGCCGAGGCTGGTATGTCTGATTTTGAACATGAGTTGATAACAATCGACGATGGCTTCAACGCCAATACAGGAGATGCGATAGCCGCTCAAGTTAGAGATGCTGGTATTAAAATTAAGCGGACCCTACTGCCTGGATCAACTTTTTGGAATGACTGGGACAAGTATCCATTTTCAGCGACTGAATGGAACCACAGACCTTTGGGAGTACAGGTACTTGCTTTAGCCTACAAATCAGGCGTACCATGGAATGAAGCCGGTTACTCTAATCCAAAATTTGATCAGTTGTTAGATAAAGCCATGTCAATTGCGGATGCAAATGCTCGACGCTCGGTTATGGAAGAAATTGAAACAGTGTTCCGTGAGGATGCGGTTATAATTCAGTCCTACTGGCGTTCTTTGTACAGAAACTTCAAGCCAGGAATGGTTGGTGCAGAGATGCACCCATCATTCGAAATTCATGTGCACAAGTTGGCATTCAGCGCCTAAGTTATTCATCTGAAAATAGGTCGCACCAATATTATTTGGTGCGACCATTTTTGTGATTAACTAAAAATCTTCTGTATGAGAGGAAGTTTATAATGGGGCTTTTTCTAATTAAACGAATTGCAATTATGTTGATAACTGCGATTTGTTTAACTTTTTTAGTCTTTTTTCTGACCAACCTATACCCGAATTTAGAAAAACTCGCAAAATCTCAAGGAAACTTTAGGATGGGTGATGCAGAAGTAGAGTCATATTTATATAATCACGGGTATCTTCAACCCATTGCAATGAAATATGGGCAATGGGTTGGCGTCTTGCCAGGATACGAAATAAAAGCTAGCGACGGCCAAATTAGAGAACGTTGTGGTAAATACCAAAAAAATGAAACGAAAAAAACAGAGTATTGCGGAATTTTACAAGGTTATTGGGGATTTTCAACAGTTTTCAAAGATGATGTTGCCGATATAATACTTAAGCGTCTTTACTTGACCGGTAAATTAATGTTCTTCGTACTTTTGTTAATGATACCAAGTGCTTTGATTGTAGGTGTTCTCGCTGGCATGAAGGAAGGATCTAAAATGGACCGATCCCTTTCAACTTTCGCAATCACTACTACAGCAACGCCTGAATATGTGTCAGGCGTGATTTTGATAACAGTATTTGCATCATCTGCCGTAGGGCTAAAATGGTTCAAAGGAACTGCTACTAGTGCCATGGAAAACGCTGATTTTGAGAGCTTTTTCTTGCCTGTATTGACCATCGCACTTTACGGCATGGGATACATTGCGCGGATGACACGTGCGTCTATGGCCGAAGTCATGACTGCGCAATACATCCGAACAGCACGACTAAAAGGGGTTTCTTTCAAAAATATTGTGATGAAACACGCGCTACGAAATGCGTTAATCGCTCCTTTTACTGTAATTATGTTGCAATTCCCATGGTTGTTGAATGGCGTGGTCATTGTCGAGACCTTGTTCAACTACAAGGGCTTTGGGTGGACTTTGGTACAGGCTGCAGGCAATAACGACATTGAATTATTGCTGGGCGTTTCTGTCATCTCTGTGATGGTGGTTTTGATTACACAACTTATATCTGACATCGGCTATGTTTATCTAAATCCGCGGATCAACGTTAACTAAGGGGGCCATGATGGAAAATCTTACTGGCTTAGAAATCACGGCCCGCATTATAACGCAGTTGATCCCGGTTTGGATCGCATTGTTTGTAACATTCGCTCTGTCTATCAAATACAAGCGTCGCTTGGGTCTGTATGGCAAACTATTTGATTCAAACGTTGGTATGATTGGATATGCCATCGTCA
>RFXU01000022.1 GCA_009921505.1 Flavobacteriaceae bacterium | reverse complement strand
AGATTCTTTTAACATTGAAGCATATGAAAAGTCAAAATATAAAAACGTTATTAGTCCTTATTTTTCTTAGTCTTTCAACTGGAACTTGGGCTCAAAAAAATAAACTCCGCAAGGCTGAAAAACAATCAGATAATTTAGCATATATCGATGCTAGAGATATTTATTTAAAGGTTGTGGAGAAAGGTTTTACTTCTGCACAGGTTTATGAAAATCTGGGGGATACTTACTATTGGAACAGTGATTATGTGAATGCTGCTAAGTGGTATGGTTCACTTATTGATCAATTTCCAGACCAAGTAAATGCTGCTGTTTTGTATCGTGCTGCACAGTCGAACAAGTCATCGGGTAACTTACAGCGTGCAAATGAACTTTTATCACGATTCAATGATATGGATGGTGCTGGGGCTTATTTGGGAAGCTCGAAAGTTGATATATTGCCTTTTGAAGTAACCTTAAAAGAAGATTCAGGATTTAATTCTACCTATTCAGATTTTGGCCCTGCCTTTTCTGGTCAATCGGTGGTTTTTAGTTCAACTCGTCCAACGGGTGATGATGTTCAATTGCACAACTGGACCAATCAGCCCTTTTCAAAATTGTATCAAACGGATTTTGATCAGCAGGGTAATGTTATTGGTGTAAATCAGCTAAGAGGAGCATTTGAACCCACGGGCTACCAATCTACAGCGACCTTTACCGCTGACGGTAAAGTCATGTATTTTACTCAGAGCCAGTCTTTAAGTAAGAATCAAGCCAAAACGGATCCTACAATGCGTTTGAAATTGGTTCGTGCGGAACTCATGGAGAATGGAGAGTGGGGTAATTTCAAGGATTTGCCATTAAATGATAACACTTATTCTTCGGCTCATCCTGCCCTGAGTTCAGATGAAACAAAACTTTATTTCGCCTCTGATCGTCCTGGAGGATTTGGGGGTTCAGATTTGTGGTATGCCGTCATTTTGGGAGACAGTATATCTGCTGAACCAGTAAATCTGGGTTCTAAAATAAATACGGCAGGACGGGAAACTTTCCCTTTTGTTGATTCAAACAATACATTGTATTTTGCATCTGACAGCTATGCTGGAATGGGTGGGTTAGATATATATAGTATCGATTTGAGCGATGAGCGTGCCAAAATGGCCCATCTTTCAGAACCAGTGAATAGTTCTATGGATGATTTTGGTTTGATTTATAATCTTGAGAATCAGGAGGGGTATTTTACTTCCAATAGAGGGGGTGCAGATAGTCAAGGTGATGAGATTTATGGCTTCAAAGCGGTCTGTAAAATTTTACTCAGCGGAAATGTCTATGATCAAGAGACGAACGAAAAAATTCCTGGAGCATATGTTCAAGTATTTGATGGAGATAATTCTGTGGCACAAGAGTTTGTTCTTGGATCAGACGCAATTTTCGCTTTTGAACATAAGTGCGACCAAGACTTACGTATTGTAGCAACCGCTCCGGGCTATGAGCCGAATGAAGTTATTCTACACACACCAAGCATCTCAGCCGAGCAGAATGTTTCAATTCCATTGACATTTACAGATTTATGCAGGCCGAATGACCTAGGGTGTAAATTGAATCTACAACCAATTTATTTTGATTTTGACCGCTATAGTATTCGCAAAGACGCCACTGTAGAATTGGCCAAAATCTTGGTGGCAATGCAAGAACATCCTGAGATTATTATCAATATTGAATCTCATACAGACCAACGCGGAAGTGAGGATTATAACGAGATACTCTCTTCTAAAAGAGCGGCCGCTACACGCAGCTGGCTTATTGAAAATGGAATTGCAGCCGAACGTTTGACCGCCAAAGGCTTTGGAGAGTCACAGCCGCTTATCGACTGTAATCAAGATAACTGCAGCGAAGAGGAGCATCAGTTGAATCGCCGCTCAGTATTTTTGGTACAAGATTAGATATTATAATCTATTGGTTCATTGCGGGTATAAGGACTTCAAAGTTCATTTCGTACCTTTGTCAAAAATGGCAATGACCCAAGAACACGTTATACTGGTCAACGAAAAGGATGAGCCCCTAGGGACTATGGAGAAGATGGAGGCGCATGAAAAAGCTTTGCTCCATCGGGCGTTTTCCGTATTTATTTTCAATCAGAACAATGAGCTGATGCTCCAACAGAGAGCATTGCACAAATACCATTCCCCGGGTCTGTGGACCAATACGTGTTGCAGTCACCAGCGAGAGGGTGAGGATTCAGAGAGTGCGGGAATACGCAGATTGCGCGAAGAAATGGGTTTTGAGACATCACTGACTTTCAAAGGATCATTTATTTACAGAGCCCCTTTTGACAATGGACTTACCGAGCATGAACTCGACCATATTCTAGTAGGACATTACGACGGCGAACCGCAGATTAATCCTGAAGAAGTGGCCAGTTGGCGATGGATTTCAATGGATGATCTTAAAAAGGATATTGATCAAAATCCTGATCTTTACACGGTTTGGTTTAAAATTATTTTTGACAAATACTGTGAATTAATATCCTAATGAGTACCACCTTATATAGAAAGGCCCACTTCAACGCGGCACATCGATTGTTTTTACCTCAGTGGAGTGATGAGAAAAACGCGGCTGTATTTGGAAAGTGCAGTAACCCGAATTACCATGGACATAATTATGAACTTGAGGTCGGGATTACCGGGCCGATAGATCCTGTGACGGGTTTCGTAATGGATGTTTCTGAGTTAAAGGCCCTAATTAAAACAGAAGTGGAGGACCCCTTCGATCACAAGAATTTAAACTTGGAAGTCCCTGAATTTAAAGATCTTATTCCTACTGTGGAAAATATAGCTCAGGTGATTTGGACCAAGTTGCGCGGTCGGATTTCTACTCAATATGACATCACCGTTAAGCTATACGAAACACCACGTAATTTTGTTGTCTACACTGGTCCCTGAAATATCCATTATATCAATGATCGCATAAGTCTATGGAATTAGGATTTTTAAAATTTGAGGCGCAACAATTTTCTAAAGTTTGGGGCGGAGAAAAACTTCATAAATTTTATGCGAAGCCTGCTGGAACGCTTATCGGCGAAAGCTGGGAAATTTCTGGTGTGGCGGGAAAAATTTCGTCGATCACTCAAGAAGATATAAAGCAGGAAAATCTGCAGGATTTGATTCAGAGTTTTGGCCCTGGCTTATTGGGTCAACGTGTGTATCAAACCTATAAAGGCAAATTTCCACTGCTGTTTAAGTTTATCGATGCCAAAGAAGACTTATCGGTTCAACTTCATCCCGATGATACCATTGCGAAACAATATCACCATAGTTTTGGAAAAACAGAAATGTGGTATGTTCTGCAAGCAGATCCCGGAGCGCGACTCGTTATTGGTTTTAAGCCTGAAGTGACGCTTTTGGACTATAAACAAGCGGTCCAAAAGGGAACTATAACTCATTTATTAAATGAGGTGCCAGTTCAGCCGGGCGACGCATTTTTTATTGCCCCAGGCCTAGTTCATGCCATCGGCGGCGGTGTCGTTTTGGCAGAAATTCAACAGACATCAGATGTAACTTATAGAATTTACGATTGGGATCGCCCCGATGTAAACGGTGCATTTCGTGAATTACATTTGGAAGAGGCAGAGCGCGCATTAGTGTTTCATGATTTGGAACAGGTCTTTTGTCGTCCACAAACGATTTTGAAAAATCAGGCGAACCTCGTTTATACCTGTGAATATTTTCAAACCTCGCTTTGGAACCTCACCCAAAAAGTTTCTATGACCACGACTCCCGAAGAATCCTTCATGGTTTTAATGTGTATTTCAGGTAAGGCGGATTTGATCTCTTCAAAAGGTCAGTCCATACCAATGAATTGTGGAGAGACGGTCTTAGTTCCTGCTTCATTAGGAAAATTTGACGTTCAAACTGCAGGGGCTGAGATTTTAGAAGTTATTGTCCCATAAGGACCCAAAAAACATTATTTTTGCTCAAAATTTTTAACCATGTCAAGTAAAAGAGACTTAAAAAAAGACATTAATTACGTTCTAGGTGATATCATAGAAGCCGTTTATATTTGGGAAATGTCCAATCCTGAAAAAGGGGTGGAAGCTTCTGGAAAAATTATCGATGAGGCGATCCAGGTGTTTGATGAGTTAATCCACAAACTTAACGATCGTTCAGTAGAGAATAAAAAGCAGCATTTTAAAGGCATCAATCAGGAGCTCGAAACCCGTGGTCGCGCGCTAATTGATAAAATCAATGCCTTATAGAACAGAATCTTTTTGTTGATTCATAAATAACTCCAATGCCTTACCGTATTTGGAGTTTTTTATTTCTGGGTTGAGCAGTTTGTAGATAGTGTCATGGTATTTTACATTGACATCTGGAATTTCTGCTAACATTAAGTAAGGAGCCAAGGCCATATCCTTATGATTTTTAGCAAAGTTCACTGTGGCCAAATAGCGAGCGCGCAGCAACTTTTCTCTTTGTAGTTGAATGCGCTTTATTTCTTCTGTATTGTTGTTTTGATTGGCCAGTAATTCGGCTTGAATAAGCTCAAGCTGCTTATCGTTATAGCGCCCTTGCAACAGTTTAAATTCATTCCAGCTATTTTGATTTTTTGAGCCAGTAATGGTTTGATCATACCCGAAACCTTTGAGACTTGTTTTGATTTCAAGGGCGCCAGGCTCGGCAAAAAAGGGCATATAGCGGGTTTGAGTAACACTGTCGTCAAACTTTAAGGCCAAATAAAGTACTTCTGGTTCGGTCAAGTCTATCGAAAAGGAAAACTCTGGGCTGTCGTAAATTCGCAACGAGTCTATTGAGATGAGTGTGGTGTCGTCTATTTTTTGCAACAGAAGTTGTCCCTTATTGAGACCTTTTATATGACCGTTAATTAAAGTGTTACCTCCGGTATTAGAACAACCATAAATACTTGTAACGGCTAGTAAAACGAGCGCCAGTTTTCTCATAAAGCTTAAATTAATTGAGTCACAAAGATGCAAAAATTGTCAACAATAATTTGTCTCGATTACGGGGTTTTGGAGGAATTTTTATCGATAAATTCAGTGATTTTTTCGAGTAATTCTTCAGAGACAGGTAAATTTGGATCATTGTAACTTTTCCCATTAGCCAGTCCTTTTTCTTCGATAATTTTCAGCACATGATTCATGTTTAAAATAAGGCTGAATTCTGCGTTTGGTGTATTTTTCTTGAGTAAAAAGGCTTCTTGCTCAGACACTTGTAAATCACTCGTTCCATTAATTATAAGTGCCGGGATAGTTAAAGAAGCCAATATTGCTGCAGGATCATAGCTCATCCATTGGTACATAAAGCTTTGAAGGCTCGGTCTAAAAATCGTGCTGAGTTCTTGTGGAAAATTTTCGACGCCCCCTGTTTTTTTTAACGTATTAAAGGCCTCAGCCGCCCCAGGAACGGCACCTGGTAATTGGAGGGAAAGTTGATCCAAAACCACGCGGTCGATACTTTGCCCCGCTCCGGCAACTGAAATAAATCCGTCACAACCATCTTTGGCAGCAACCATACCCACGAGTGAACCTTGGCTGTGCCCAAGGATAAATATTTTGTTAAAGGTATCTTTATTCCTAAAGAAGCGAAGCACCTGTCGGGCATCGTCGATAAAGTCATTAAATTGAACCTCTTGTTCTTGAAAATCGCCTTGACGCATAAGTGGAATCACACGCTTGTCGTATCTGAAACTCGCGATGCCCCGCTGCTGAAGTCCTTGGGCTAGATATTTTAATGAGTTATTGCTCATCATGGGTTGATTTCCATTGCGATCAGTAGGGCCAGAACCTGGAATGATCAAGACCAAATTGGGCTGCTGATCAGATTCGGGAAGAAGTAGGGTCCCTTGAATAAGTGGAGAAATATTAAGTTCTGTACTTGTGGAGGTTTGAATTTCTTGAGTTTTATTCTTTAAATCAAATGCACCCTGCCCAAAGCTGAGTATAGGGGTAAGCATGAGTAAAAGCCAGAGCGGACGGTATTTAGTGTTAAGTTGAAAAATCATGACAACAGATTAAATAGACTTTGTTTGATTCATGGAAATTAGTCAAATTCGAAAGGATTTCACAGTGAAGCGGTTATATTTGCGAATAAATTTCAACCTCATGAAAACGCTTTTTACTAGTCTTTTGATTTCATTTTTTAGTATTTCACTATATGCCTCTGTGCCCAGTCCAGATTGGGGCGTAACGGGCCATCGCACTGTGGGCGCCATTGCTCAGGCAAATCTAAAACCGAAGGTGGCAAAAATTGTGGATGAATTATTAGGGGGGCAATCTTTGGCGTTTGTCTCTACCTATGCCGATGAAATAAGAAGTGATGCTCAATATGATAAATTTGTGCCATGGCATTATGTGAACTTTCCCTTTGACAGCGCATACGGTGATCACCCTGCAAATGAAGAGGGTGATGTTATTCAGGGTATTGAATATTGCGTAAGTGTCCTCAAGGATAATGGTAAGTCCCGCGAAGAGCGTGCCTTTTATTTAAAGATGCTCGTGCATTTGGTTGGAGATTTACATCAGCCCCTTCACGTGGGTCAAGCTGATGATCGAGGTGGAAATCGATTTTATGTAAAATGGTTTAATGAGTCTACTAATCTTCACCGGCTTTGGGATACCCAACTTATTGAGCATTACAATATGTCTTACATGGAGCTTGTAGAAAATCAAGACCGTCTCGGGAAAGGTCAGATTAAGGCTATTGAAGAATCTTCTCTTATGGATTGGGTTAACCAAAGCAGAACGCTATGCTTGGATATTTATGAGCACACTGAGCCTGATCAGAAATTGAGCTATCCCTATGCTTACCGTTACACGAATATAATTCGCAGTCAATTGCAACACGCAGGTTTGCGCTTAGCGGCCTTGTTAAATGAGGTTTTGGGATAGGCCTTTGTGCTAGAATTTTTTGTGTAGTTCTTGGATTACGTATATTGGAGGGCCCATGAAATTAGTCCAAATTGAAGTATTAGGCGCAACCAAAGCAAGCCTTTGTGCCACTTAAACCAAAGGGGCGGTTTTTGGATCATGGTCCAATGTATGGGCAAGTAAACCAAAAACATAGCCGCAGTCAACCAGGCAGCAGAATTTTGTCCTTGCTGCGTGAGCAACATAAATCCCAGCACCATTTCGGCGATACCACTGACCAATACCAAAAGTTTATGGGCAGGAAGATAGTCCGGCATTATTGAAAGGAATATTTTGGGTTTTTGTATGTGAAAAAAACCGGCAATAACCAGAATTAACCCCAGTAAGTATTGGTGCCAAGGAAACATCATATTTTTTTTGTGAAGATAAAAAAATGCCTCCGATAAAGACGGAGGCATTTTGATTTTCAAATTAATGTATTGATAAAGGATAACTATTTAATCAATTCAAAACTGCGATTGATAAATTGTGTTAAGTCTTGACCTTTAAGCAAGTTCTTGCTGAGCTTTGCCAAATCAAATCCTTGCTTGATAAGACGCTCTTGTTTTGCCTGCGTTTTTGTCTCCATGATTTTCTGAATTAATTCATGGTTGGTATTCACCACAAGGTTATACATTTCAGGCATTTGTCCCATGCCAAACATACCCCCGCCACCGGTTTGTTGCATTTCTTTCATACGACGCATAAACTCGGGTTCTGTGATGACAAAAGGACTAGAATTGCTGTCTAATGATTCCATTTGAACGGTATAAGTACTCGTAGGAATAACCGTTTCAAGTCTTTCTTTCAGTGCAGTTTTTTCATCCTCACTGAGTTTTGAAGGAGTGGTGTCTTCCTTTTTGATTAAGTTGTCAATTGAGTCACTGTCCACACGTACAAAGCTGATATTCTCTTTACTGCCCTCTAATTTTTGCAATAGATGACCCACAATTGGTGTGTTCATCAAAAGTACTTGGTACCCTTTTGCCTTAGCGCCCTCGATATAGCTGTGTTGGGCGTCTTTGTCAGAGGCGTATAAATAAATGAGTTTTCCTTCTTTGTCCGTTTGTAACGGGGTGCATTTTTCTTTCAGTTCTTCGTAAGTGAAGAATTCGCCATCAACAGTCGGGTAGAGAAAGAAGCTTTCTGCTTTTTCGAAAAATTTCTCCTCGGTGAGCATTCCGTATTCGATAACTACTTTAATGTCTTCCCACTTGGCGCTAAAATCTTCGCGATTGTCATTGAATAAACTTTTTAGTTTATCGGCAACTTTTCGCGTAATGTAACTGGAGATTTTTTTAACCGCACCATCGGCTTGAAGATAACTGCGCGAGACATTCAGTGGAATATCTGGACTGTCAATAACCCCGCGAAGCATGGTTAAGAATTCAGGAACAATTCCCTCTACATTATCCGTAACAAATACCTGATTTTGGTAAAGTTGAATTCGATCCTTTTGCATATTCATGTCTGGGGACATTTTTGGAAAATACAGGATCCCGGTCAGGTTAAACGGATAATCTACATTCAGGTGAATATTGAAGAGGGGCTCTTCAAATTGCATTGGATACAATTCACGGTAAAATGACTTGTAATCTTCGTCCTTTAGGTCTGAAGGGGTTTTGGTCCAAGCCGGTGTTGGATTATTGATGATATCATCGACCTCTTTAGTTGGGGCTGGATCCGATTCTTTGGCCCCTTCAGGTTTTGGTAAATACTCTGTTTTCTTGCCAAAAATAATTGGGATAGGCATGAACTTATTGTACTTTACCAAGAGTGAGCGGATTTTAGACTCTTCTAGGAAATCTTTTTCCTCATCGCTAATATGTAATATGATTTCGGTACCGCGTTCTGTCTTTTTGTGCGCATCCAAAGTGTAATTTGGTGACCCATCACAGATCCAATGAGCAGCGGGCTCATCTTTATAGCTTTTGGTGATAATTTCAACTTTGCTGGCCACCATAAACGCAGAGTAGAATCCTAAGCCAAAATGACCGATGATTCCTGCCTCGTCTGCTTTTTTGTCTTTATATTTTTCCAAAAACTCCTCAGCTCCAGAAAAAGCAATTTCGTTGATGTACTTCTGAACCTCTTCTTGAGTCATCCCAATACCTTGGTCAATTATGTGGAGGGTTTTCTTTTTCTTATTGATTTTAACCTCAATAGTGGGATTGCCGTACTCGGTTTGTGCCTCACCAATACTGGTCAGATGCTTAAGTTTTAAGGTAGCATCTGTCGCATTTGAAATCAACTCGCGAAGAAATATTTCGTGATCGCTGTAAAGAAATTTTTTGATCAGTGGAAAGATATTGTCTACTGATACATTAATCGTTCCTTTGTTCATGGTCATTTTATTTTTGATTATTTACCCACAATGAGTCAAATAGAATACCACTTTTTATCAAGTGACAGCTTGTCAGAAAAAATTTTGTTTAATTTTTTTGGTAAATGATTAAACATTTTATATTTTAGCCAAAGAATAATGGAATTGCTATGAAGAAGATCTATTCTTCAATCTATTATTTTATTGGTTAGGTTGTTTAAGCTGAGGTGCTCCAAGCACCTCAGCTTTATTTTTGGACCTACCTGAAAGAAATTTCCAAATAGATAAAAGGTATATGCTAGTCTTGTGAAGGCCTCTATTTACGCCCTTTTTTGCGGATCAACCATAGGCCAATAAAGGTCATTAAACCATTTAAAGGGAGCAATTCATACCCCAAGATATACCCCCCGAGATATTTTGGATCTAACTGACCAATAAAAGAAATAAGTCCCACTGCGCTCAAGCAAACCCAAAAGACGTATTTGTCTTTGATCTGGTAATTAGTGAGAATACCAAAAGCAAAAAGCCCGAGCAAAGGACCATAAGTGTACCCGGCAACGGTGAGTAAACTGTCAATGACGTTACTTGACAAAATATACTTGTAGGCGATAATCACGATGATCAATAAAACACTCATACCGACATGCACTTGCTTGCGTAATGACTTTTGCCGTGCCTCTGGTTTTTGGTTTAGGTTCAAAAAATCGATGCAAAAACTAGTGGTTAATGCCGTAAGTGCACTGTCGGCACTGGAATAGGCCGCAGCGATCAACCCTAACAAGAAAACGATACCCAGTACAGGGCCCAATCCACTGTTTAGTGCTATTTCTGGAAACAGTAGGTCGGTTTTAGCCTGCCCATTCATCAGAGGGATGCCAATTTGCTGCGTATCAGCATAAATAAATAACAATGCCCCCAAGACCATAAAGGCGAAAGTCACTAAGGTCAGCACCACACTAAAACTAATCATGTTTTTTTGAGCCTCTTTAAGATTGCGACAACTGAGATTTTTTTGCATCATATCTTGATCTAAGCCGGTCATACAAATGGTTATAAATGCGCCACCGATGAATGATTTCCAGAAATATGATTTCTCCTGCCAATGGTCTAGAACCAAAATTTGATTGTATGCATTAAAGGATTCTGAGCTGAGCATTTCCCCCATACTCCAATTTAATTCTTTGAGAATTAAACCAATTGCTAGAACTACAGCGGCAATCATAAAGCTCGTTTGCAGCGTATCGGTCCAAACGATTGTTTTTATTCCGCCCCGGTAGGTGTATACCCAAATCAGCATAATAGAAATAACAACAGTCCATTCAAAACTGACCCCCAACGCATTAAAAACAAATTGTTGCAATACAAGGGCGACCAAAAACAGACGGAATGCCGCCCCCAAAACGCGCGAGACAAAAAAGTAAAAGGCTCCGGTTTTATAGCTAACCCAGCCCAAGCGCGTTTCTAAATATTGGTAAATCGAGGTCACATTATGGCGGTAATAAATAGGGAGTAAAACAAAAGCCACAATCCAGTAGCCGACCAAGTATCCCAAAACCACTTGAAAATAATTGAACTGTGAACCCCCAACCCAACCCGGAACTGAAATAAAAGTAACGCCACTGAGTGAGGCCCCGATCATGCCAAAGGCAACCACATACCACGGAGAGGTTTTTGCGCCCATAAAAAAGACGGCATTGCTGTCATCACGTCCTGTTCGCCAGCTGATCAGCATAAGAACCATGAAGTAGCCGACAATAGTAATCAGTATCGCGCTCGGGGTCATATTTAAGTTTTTTGATGCGTTTTAAAATTACAAAGAATAGTCTCCTTAGCGCCATATTTTTCATACTTTTAAGCCAATAAAAGCTTTCGCTGAATCCCTTGTTACATGAAAAAATTAAATCGAATCGTAGTCCTTTCTCTTTTGTTTATGAGCGGGATAAGTGCTCAGAACTATATTGAAATGATAGATTCTGGGCAATATACTGTTGCAGAAATCAAAGCGGAGGCTGAGCGTTATTTCTCTGGTCGTGATCTCGGCAAAGGTTCTGGATATTTTCCGTTTCAACGTTGGCTTTATATGGCCGAAAAACTCCAAGATGATCGAGGCTATTTGCCCAACACTATCGAGCGAATTTCTGAGATGCAAGCTTTTGAAGCTTATTTAAATGAGACTTCATCAGAGCGCGCCAATATGTTTGACTTTTGGGAAGAAATGGGGCCAACCTATTGGAATGCAACGACGCATTGGAGTCCTGGTGTGGGTCGTGTAACCGGAATTTCAGTACAACAAGATAATGATCAACACATCATCGTGGGCGGTGAAACAGGTGGTGTCTGGCGTACCTTTAATGGAGGTGAGACCTGGGTGCCTTTAACCGATTATTTAGCCAATATCAAAGTTTATTCTGTGGCCATTGATCCTTCAGATCCTGAGACTTATTTTTTTGGATCGACCTCTGGTTTGATCTTTCGTTCGCATGACGCGGGCGCCACTTGGACTAATGTGGGTCAAATCGGCAATAGCGTGGTCAATAAAATTTTAATACACCCAACAAATTCTCTTATCCTTTTTGCATCGGCTGAAAATCAAGGAATATTCCGTTCTACAAATGGAGGCTTTGCTTGGGATGAAGTGGTCCCTAATGAAAATCGCGGATACGATATAGAATTTAAGCCCGGAGATCCACAAGTCATCTATGCCTCTGGTTTAAAGTTTCATGTTTCTAATGATGGTGGAGAAACTTTTGTAACCCATCAAGACCTGCCCAATAGTGATCCAAAAATGATTGGGATCTCCGAGAGTGCTCCTGATGTTGTTTATGTTATAGAAGCTGATGGAGGTAGTTTTGGGGGGCTTTATAAATCGGATAATGCAGCGTTTACATTTACAGAACTCGATCACACAGGGCGTAATTATTTCGGGTATGACACTGCTGGAATTGACTCAGGGGGTCAGGCCCCAAGAGATATGGATATTACCGTTAATCCAAATGATGTAAACGAGGTGCATATCGCAGGAGTGTTAACTTGGCGTTCCCTTGATGGCGGGAATAATTTCGAAATCAGTTCAGATTGGGTTCCAGGGAATGCGGCAAGTGCCGGATTAGGATATTGTCATGCCGATGTGGATATTTTGGAATTTGTTGGCACTACACTCTACGTAGGATCTGATGGAGGTATTTTTAAAGCCCCGAATACGACTGAAATCACGGCTGATTATTACACCGATTTATCCACAGGATTGGGGATAAGACAATTTTATAAGATTGGGGTTTCTCAAACGCCAGATGTTGTAGTCACGGGCGGCTCTCAAGATAATGGTTCATCATTTTACAATGCCCAAACGGGAGAGTGGATTGATTGGATTGGCGCTGACGGAATGGAAGGTTTTGTCGATAAAGACAATCCGAGTTTATTGTATGGAATGATTCAATTTGGCGGGATGTACCGCACAGAAAATGCAGGTACTACCTTGCTCAATCTTCCAGAGCCAGGCTCTGGATCTGGGGCTTGGGTTGCGCCTTTTGAACAAGATCCTTCAGTGCAAAACACAATTTACTGCGCCTTTGAACAGGTGTTTAAGAGTCTTAATAAAGGGGGGAACTGGACCCCAATTTCCCAAGATTTCGGAGGAGATCTTAGTCAAATGAAAATTGCCCTCTCTGACAATCAAATTATCTACGCCTCAAGAGGCGCTCAGTTATATCGTACCATGGATGGCGGTGCGACTGATTGGCAAACCATGACGCCACCAGGTGGCGTAAACTCCATTGCCATTCACCCGACAGATCCAATGCGAATTGCTGTGGCAGTCACAGGGAGTGCAAAAGTTCGTGTCTCTGAAGATGGCGGTCAAACCTGGAATTCACTTACCTTGAATTTACCTGATTTTAGCGCCCTTACCGTGGTTTGGGATGACAACGGAAGTAATGGTCTTTACCTTGGAATGGATTACGGGGTTTATTATATTGATGATACCTTCAGTGAGTGGCAACCCTTTATGACTAATTTGCCCAATGTTATCGTGAGTGAATTAGAAATAAATCAAGCCAACGGAAAAATTTATGCGGGGACCTATGGTCGTGGCCTTTGGTCTTCGACTAAATATGGTTTTGTAGTGGCCAATGAAGATTTTGAGCAAACGCAAATGAGTTTGGCCCCTGTACCTGCCAAGGATCATTTGAATTTAGTTTTGGATACACCCCAAACCTCAAGCATTCAGATCTTTGATCTTCAAGGTAAGTTGCTCTATTATGAGCCATCGACCTTTTTACAGGGCGCATATAAAATTGACTTAAAGGAGTTTTCTTCTGGTCTTTATGTCCTGCGACTCAAGGGGGCCTGGGGTCAAATCACTAAAAAATTTAGCATCGAATAAGCGCTAGAGATGGATTTTTCGTCAAAACTATTGGCTCGTGCCGTGGATGAAATGGCTTTATTGCCGGGGATTGGGAAGCGCACGGCCTTACGTCTGGTGTTGCACCTGCTTAAACAGCCGAAGGGGCGCACCTTGGCCTTAAGTCAGTCATTAACGGAGCTACGAGAGCAAAGTCAATTTTGTAAACAATGTCACAATATCTCAGACCAGCCCCTATGTGACATTTGTGTTAATGTGAATCGAGACAAATCTATAGTTTGTGTGGTGGAAGATATTCGCGATGTTATGGCTATTGAGAATACGAGTCAGTTCAAAGGCGTTTATCATGTCTTGGGGGGCAAAATTTCCCCAATGGATGGCATAGGGCCCCATGATCTTACCATAGAGTCATTAGTGCAGAAAGTTCGGTCAAAGGAAATTAAAGAATTGATTTTTGCATTGAGCTCAACAATGGAAGGCGACACGACAAATTTCTATATTTTTAAGCAAATTGAAGACCAAGAGGTGGTTATGACCACAATTGCGCGGGGTATCGCCGTAGGAGATGAATTGGAATTTGCCGATGAGGTGACCCTCGGGCGTAGTATCGTGCATCGCATACCCTTTGAAACGTCTTTTAAACAGAATTAAAAAAGTATTTGGAGCTATCGGTAATCATACTGAGTTACAATGTCCAACATTATGTTTGGCAGTGCATCGATTCGGTATTGGCTGCCGTTGACGAGATCAAGGCTGAAGTTATCCTTGTTGACAACGCCTCTAGTGATGAAACTTTGGTCTCTATAACACAGGATTTTCCGCAAGTGAAGCTTATCGCTAACGTTGAAAATATTGGCTTTTCCAGAGCGTATAATCAAGCCGTAAAGCAGGCCAAAGGGACTTATCTCTGTATTTTAAATCCCGACACGGTTGTTGGAGAATCAGTGTTTAAAACCCTTTTAAAGTCCACCAGGACCCAGAGTAATATTGGGGCTATAGGCACCCAATTTATTGATGGAAGAGGTTGTTTTTTGCCTGAATGTAAGCGGGTAGTGCCCACGCCCCTGGGAAGTCTAAGAAAGTTGCTGGGTTTCGCTGGGCATAGAGATGTTTACTATCATGACTCAATAGCCCCTGATGAGGAAGGTCCAGTTTCCATTTTGGCAGGCGCATTTATGTTTTTAAAACGATTGGATTACGTCGAGATTGATGGATTTGACGAGCATTATTTTATGTTTGGAGAAGACATTGACTTTAGTTACAAACTCTTGCTAAAAGGACAGCAAAATTATTATTTGGGCACTCAAAAAATAATCCATTACAAAGGAGAAAGCACTCAAAAAAATCGACAGTATTTGGAACGATTTTATGGGGCAATGGTGCATTTTTACAGAACACATTTTTCTAGAAGTCGATTCAAAGTATTTTTAGTGTCCGTGCTGGCTCAAGGACTCATTTTATGGCGTGGCTTATGGCCAAAGGAACAATCAGCACAGGTCCCGTCTTTAGAGGCCGTCTTTTGGGTCAGTGAGAGTCTCGAGCCGAGTGATGCGTTGGCCCATTGGTTGCGGCAAAAAGTGAACGTTCTTAATTTGGACTCCTATAATAGACTAACGCCCGAGGGTCTTAAAAACACCCCACCCGAGAACGCTCTTTTGGTTTTTGACCGGGCTTCTTTGACCTATGACACCATTATTGAACTCATGTCTCTAGGGGCGTCTTATGGACAACGGTTTAGAATATGGCACAGTCAAAAACAATTACTCATCGGAAGCGATTCGAGTGACGCGCACGGCGAGACGCTCATCTTGCGTTGAATAGCGCTTTTTTAGGGAAATTGTACGTCTGAGAATTATTGATTTAACTGGGATTTTGTGCCAAAGGAATTGTAAAATATTCAACAAAAACCTGATATTTTCGTTAATTTTGCAAAAATTAAAGACAACCGCCGACCTATGGCTAGATTTGAATTAAGACTGCCCAAAATGGGCGAGAGTGTTGCCGAAGCAACCATCACCAATTGGTTAAAAAACGTAGGGGATACCATTGATATGGATGAGCCTGTTTTGGAAATAGCCACCGATAAAGTAGACAGCGAAGTCCCTAGTGAAGTTTCGGGTGTTTTGGTTGAACAGTTATTTTCTGTTGATGATGTAGTGGAAGTTGGTGCGGTTTTAGCCGTAATCGAAACGGATCAAGATTCGGCAAGCAGTGCCCCTGTTGCCCATAAGGCCTTGGAGGCAGAAATTGCTCCAGAGGTGCTAGAGACGGTGAGCCAGCCTCTAATTCAATCAACATCAGACGGGCAGACAGTGATAAGCAGTACTGAAGGTCGTTTTTATTCGCCTCTTGTGCGCAATATTGCTCAACAAGAGGGGATCGGACAGGCAGAACTCGATGCCATTATGGGCTCTGGAAAAGAGGGTCGTGTTACTAAATCCGATATTTTGGATTATGTGGCGCAACGTGCCTCTGCCCAAAACGCGGCACCATCAGCTCCATCGACGGAATCAGTCCAAACCCCGCAAATTATAGAGCAAAAGGCTCCAGAGATAAGTTCGATAAAGCCTTTAGAGAGTAGTACAAAGCCACAGTCAGTGCCCTTACAGCAAGGAGATGAAATTATTGAAATGACCCGTATGGGCAAACTCATAGCGCATCATATGACCGCGAGTGTTGCCACTTCTGCCCACGTTCAGAGTTTCGTAGAGTGTGATGTGACTAAAATTTGGCAATGGCGCGAGCGTGTAAAAAATTCATATGAAGCTCGAGAAGGAGAAAAGCTGACGTTTACCCCGATTTTCATGGAAGCGGTCGCACGTGCCTTAAAAGACTTCCCGATGATGAATATCTCGGTTGAGGGCGATAAGATCATTAAGCATCGCGCAATTAATCTGGGTATGGCTGCATCCTTAAACGACGGAAATTTAATCGTTCCTGTAATTAAAAATGCAGATCAGCTCAATCTCGTGGGGATGAGTAAGGCGGTAAACGACCTCGCCAAGCGGGCAAGAGCGAACAAATTAAAGCCCGATGAGATTGCTGGAGGAACCTACACAGTGACCAATGTTGGTAACTTTGGAAGTATCATGGGCACACCGATAATCAATCAACCCCAGGTCGGTATTTTGGCTTTAGGGGCCATTCGAAAAGTGCCGGCAGTAATAGAAACCAACGAAGGAGATTTTATTGGCATCCGTTATAAAATGTATTTATCCCACAGTTATGACCACCGAGTCGTCAATGGTGCGCTCGGAGGTATGTTTGCAAAGCGGGTCGCGGATTATCTTGAGGCTTGGGATCCTCAGCGTGAAGTTTAATCAATATGGCCTTAACCCTCAACAAACCGATTTGTTTTTTTGACCTTGAAACCACAGGAGTTCAAGTGGCCATTGACCGTATCGTCGAGATTTCCATACTGAAAGTCTGGCCGAACGGAAACAAAGAATCGGTTACCTGGCGCGTTAATCCAGAGCAACCAATCCCCGCTCAGGCCACTGAAATACACGGTATTGATGATGCTATGGTGGCTAATGAGCCTAATTTTAAGACTTTAGCCCCTAAGGTGGTCCAAATGATTAAGGACAGTGATTTAGCGGGGTTCAACAGCAATCGATTTGACATACCACTTTTGGCTGAAGAGCTTTTGCGTGCGGAAATAGATATAGATCTTCGCAAACATGCCGCGATTGACGTCCAAACCATTTTTCATAAAATGGAAAAACGCACCCTTACCGCGGCGTATAAATTCTATTGTGATAAAGATCTAGAAAACGCCCATAGTGCTGAGGCGGATACTTTAGCGACTTATGAGGTGCTTGAAGCACAACTTGAGCGTTATCCTGAGCTTGGCAGTGATGTCGCATCATTGGCTGAGTTTAGCGCACACAAAAAGTTTGCAGATTTTGCGGGGTACATTCAATATGACGATCAAGGCCAAGAAATTTTTTCTTTTGGTAAGCATAAGGGCACCTCTGTGGCACGAGTTTTAGAGCAAGAACCAGGGTATTTTGGATGGTTATTAAACGCTGACTTTCCGCGCTATACCAAAAAAGTCTTGACACAAATAAAATTAAGAGCCTTAAATACAAAACAAGATTCATGAAAATAATTTGCGTCGGTCGGAATTACTCGGAACATATCAAGGAGTTAGATAATCAGCGTCCTGAGGAGCCGGTATTATTTATGAAGCCTGACTCAGCGGTTATTCTAAAGAACAACCCCTTTATCATACCAACTTTTTCTTCTGACATTCATTATGAAGTTGAGGTGCTGGTTAAGATCAACAAGATTGGAAAACACATCAGTCGTGAGTTTGCTTCGGACTATTACGAAGAAGTAGGTCTGGGGATTGATTTTACTGCTCGAGATTTACAATCTAAGTTGAAAGAAAAGGGCCTGCCGTGGGAGCGTGCTAAAGGTTTTGATGGTTCAGCAATGGTCGGTCAATTTGTAAATAAACAAACGCTCGGCGATTTGGAAAATCTCGAATTTTCACTGCAAAAAAATGAGGAAATTGTCCAAAAGGGTAATACTACGGACATGTTGTGGAAAATTGATGAGTTGATTGAATATATTTCAAAATATTTCACTTTAAAGATTGGAGATATTATCTTTACCGGTACCCCCTCAGGGGTGGGGCCAGTATCCCATGGGGATCAATTAGTGGGGTTTGTCAATAACCAGGAGTTTTTCTCCGTAAAAGTTAAGTAGATGAGTGTTTATTCTATTGATAATTTGAAGGAAGTAATGGGTGATGATCCCGAGTTCATCGCTGTAGTGGTACAAACGTTTTTAGATGAGATCCCGCCAGACCTGGAGGGATTGAAAGCTGCTGTGGCCGAGGGTGATCGCAAACGCGCTTATGGATTTGCCCACAAAATGAAGCCGAACA
>RFXU01000210.1 GCA_009921505.1 Flavobacteriaceae bacterium | reverse complement strand
GATTGCGATAAGTTGCTCGTTGCAGCCCCTAAAGTGGCGATTGCGCACCCGATGTGTAAAGAAATATTGATCAAATAAATTAATTGGAAAAAGACGACGCCATGAGGGGATGAGCGTCGCCTTCGTGTTTTGCTGCACATGTTAGATACATGAGCTATGAGCTTGCAATTATTATGCCAATTTTGTTTGATAAAAAAAATCATATTGTTTAGTCAGCTAAATACTGAAGGTACTAATGCATAAGGTGTTTGTCATTTTTATTTCAAATTTTCTTTTGGCATCATGTGTGCTTCCAAACCGTGATGCTGAGTTTGAAGCAACCTGCTTGGGTTTTGAATTCAAAAAGGGAACCAAAGAATTTGCAAGCTGCGTGAAAATGCAGGAAGCCATTGCAACAGATCAGATATTATTTTGGCAAGAGTGGTTTAGGTGAATATTTCACCAATACAAGTCGTGCTTTGAAGTTACGCATTGGCATTCTCCAAAACCCGCAACCGCTCTTCAATCTCAGTCAGCTCAAGCGTTCGCCTGTAGCTATCAATAAGCCCCATGACACGCGTTGCTTCGATTGGGGTGTTTTACTGCCATAACATTTATTTCAGGGCCACCCAATAATTGGGTCGCTTTGGCAATTGCAGAAAGTTTGGTTAACTGATCTAAAACTTTTTCCGTATACTTGTGGGCTTTATAGAGTCGTTCCAAGTCAGATTTGAGTTCGTCATTTTGAGAGCTATCGATTGCGACGCTTGCGCCAGTTGAGAGATAATGGCGTTGAACTGTTTTGGGATCACATTGTAAATATTCGGCGAGTAGTCTGCAGCGAAAATCGATGATTTCTTTCATGATATTTGGTCTCTCAAAAACGCAGCCCACCAATTCATAACCTCCCGCCGTCGGTCTACATGCTTAGCCATCTGATAATTACGGATGACGCCTGCACGGGTGGCAGACTGCTTATGGTTAAGAA
This sequence comes from Flavobacteriaceae bacterium, assembly GCA_009921505.1. Classification (GTDB taxonomy): domain Bacteria; phylum Bacteroidota; class Bacteroidia; order Flavobacteriales; family Flavobacteriaceae; genus BACL21. The sequence goes on along the minus strand of RFXU01000210.1, from coordinate 2,067 downwards.
GTCCATCTATGAGGCCCTCACCAAAATCTGAGTGTTCGGCTACCAGCGTTGAGAAGGTTCTCCGCAGATCATGAAGGTTGAAGGTTTGAACGCCAGTTGCCTTGCGTACAGATGCGTTGAAGTGTGACCATGATTTCATCGGCTGGTCTGGCTTGCTTGAGAGCTGGAATATGCGCTGGGCTTCGGTGTGTGTCTCTATGAGCAACTGCTGCTTAGCCAGTTCAGACAAGGGCATCACAAACGCTTCTTTGTTTTTTGTATCTGCCGCAGAGAGCGATATGTTCATACGGGATAAGCTAATCTGTCCAACTGTTAGTTCAGCGGCTTCTTTCGCGCGGAGCGGTGTTGTGATCAGAAAGCGAAGATAACGAAGATAGACGTCTTTAAGAGGTTGCTCAGGGTTCCACAGCCTATTTAAGACTTCTGCATCATAATACGTACTTCTGGGGGCAGGGGGCTTCGGTCTGCGCTTCTTTGAGACGCTCTGTGCTGGATTGGATTGAATGACCTTTTGATCCTGCAAGAAGTCTAAGAAACGGGACATGGCCCCAAATCGGTGACGCGCAGTTGCTGGGCGATCGCGATGTAATTGCAACAAATCCTTGATGTTGTCTTCAGCAATAGATGCGGGCGGCTGATCACTCATCTCCATCTCAGCTAATCCTAAGCGTATATGAGACGCTTCATACTGTTTGTGCCGTGTGTCATCGCCTAATTCTGATCTTACATATACATCAAGCCACCACGTCAGAGGACGATCAGCATCACTTGCATTGAGCTGATCACGCTGGGCTTTCCGTCGTTCAACAGCAGGGTCACCGCCATCTCTTACCAGAGCCTTTACTTGCTCCGCCTCAAAGCGTGCCTCAGTTGGTGTCATGGTTACGACATCGCCCAGCTTCAGAGTGCGCATAGGAAAACGCTTGCCGCCGAAATCAAAGCCACGCTTGCGATAGGCATATGTCCAGCTAGCAGTCCGCGAATTAATAGCTAAGCGTAGTCCCTTACAATCGGTATCGGCTAAGAAAAGGCGACCATTCATGCTCCGCTGATCCTTGATCGCCTTTTCGATGGCTTTCTTATCAATGCGAAGGTGAATGGTTGACATGAGCGAGACATTCAGCGAGACAAAACATGTCTGATTATGTACGCTTATGTAGGGTTATGTAAAGCAGATACCGCTTAAATGCTCAATAAAACATGAATAAAGCATTTAACCACAAAGGATCACGAAATAAACCGCAACTGACTTATAATCAGTAGGTTCGGGGTTCGAGTCCTCGTGGGATCGCCAATAAAATCAATGACCTAGTGGATAAATGCTGGGCCTTTTGTTTTTTGTTGCTGGCTGGGGCTGCAATGGGGCTACATTTTGCCAAAGCTAACCAAGAATCATCCACGCCAAAACTGCAAGAATAACAAAAACGCCTACAACTAATAACACTGGCTGAGCTACACTTGGTTTTGTATTCGCCTCGTTTTGAGCGGTAGAGTGTGAGGTTTTCAGTGCGGCCTCGTCACGCTCTGTTTTAGTACTGCCTTCCAATAACTCAATGAGTTCGGACTTCTTCATCGATGACTTTGCATCGATGCCTTTTGACGAAAGCATTTCGAGCAGTTCTGCTTTTGTATGTTTATTCAATGACATTACTTTTCCTTGGCTACAAAGATTGCGCATGAACTTAAGCAAATTAATTATCCAGCATCAAGTAAAAGAGGGGGGTGGGAGGGAAACTAAGCAACCTAAGTTGCTATTTATCCCGCTCTCACATTTTTTCTGAAAAAGGTTCGGTGATGCGCGAGGATAATCAATCATTATTTACTAGTGCTTTACTATGTAGAATTGCGATCGAACAATTTGTTCAATAACATTATTGAAAGCGCTAGAGACGGACCAATTCCAAAAGCAAACAATAGTGTGCCTATACCAACAACCCCACCTAATAAGGCTCCAAGTATAACAACAGTAACCTCAATACTTCCTCTTACAATTGCTATCGGATAATTTGTCAGACGTTGAAGCCCAGTCATTAAGCCATCTCGTGGGCCAGGTCCTAGATTTGCGAT
>RFXU01000209.1 GCA_009921505.1 Flavobacteriaceae bacterium | reverse complement strand
CTTACTTATTCCATAAACCGTGGTTGGCTCCATCACCGTCTTTTGAGGAGTATTGTCTGCGGGCGTTGTCGGTCCAAAAACTGCAATACTCGAGGGCCAAAACACACGCTCAATGAGTCCATCTTTGGCCGCTTCTAAGACGTGAAATAAACTATTCATGTTTAAATCCCACGCTTTCATCGGTGCTTTTTCAGCGGTTGCCGAGAGCATGGCGGCCATTAAATAAACTTGGTTGATCTCGTATTTTTTCAGTAACCTACGCAGCCCATCCGCGTCCAGTGCATCGAGCTGCTCATAAGGGCCGTATTGAGAAATTTCTTCGGTTGGGGATTTGAGATCGCTTGCGATTACATTATCCCTACCGTAAATATTGCGCAAATATTGGGTGAGTTCTGTCCCGATTTGGCCTAAAGCGCCAACAATTAAAATACGTGTTGTGGGCATGGTGGTTAGTTTGATCAAAGATACATATTTCGTCAGGCATCTATGGATTTTTTTACTCAACAGCCGTGCAAAGTCTTATCTTTACCTCATGAAAGGCAGCGTTATCTTCGTTTTTCTCATAGGCTTACTCACTTTGCACATGTTAAATGCTTGCAAAGAACAAAACAAGGAATCTGACTCTATAGAACTTGTTGAGGTCGTTCAATTTTATTGTCAAACACCCTTTAAATTTCCGCTATTAACTCCTGAGGCCCAAGAAATTATCACAGACTGGCCGGTATTTAAGGACTTTCGTAGAATTTCACAAAACCTGGTCAATATCCCATTAGAAGACTTGAAGTTCCGCAGTAATAATTTACGCTTGCAAACAGACTCCTTGTCTGTGACTGTTCCTCAAACACTCGAATCGCCAATAATTAACGCCAGACTCCTTGTGGTCAAAACCCGAATAAGTCTACTCAATCAAGAAGCCAAAAAATCGACTCCAGATTCGACAGTCATTGAAAAACGATTGCTCGAACTACACCAGAGTATTGATGAGTTCATTTTGCACATCAATGAGAAAATAGAAAAAGATCGTCTTGATCAAAAAGGAGTGCAAACGGTTCGATAACCCTGGTCAGAGGACTTCTGAAGATTTTATATGAAGCTTTTTAAAAATATTAGTTTAGGATTAACGGCATACGCAGAGGCATTCAAGCTGATTCGGACGCTTCGCCTTTGGACCTTTATGGCCATCCCTTTTGGGATTAGTTTATTGGTCACATTTGGGGTAAGTACGATGGCCTGGCAAACCCGATCGATGGTCAGTAATTACTTCAAAGGATTCTGGCCGTGGACTTTTGGCGCGGATTTTATGGCAAACCTTGGGGGTATTTTGGGCTCTGTGGGCGTAATGCTCTTGGGTTTTATCATGACCAAATATTTGGTTTTAGCATTGAGCGCCCCGTTTATGAGTCCCGTGGCAGAAAAAATCAGAACGCATCTTAAACCCGAACTTAAACCCAAAGGCGTTAATAACTTTTGGGCCCTGCTTTGGCGAGGACTCAGACTTAATTTAGGAAATTTAGTTCGAGAGGTTGCGCTTACCCTCTTGCTTTTGATTTTTAGTTTTGTTCCTCCATTTGGTCTCATCACTACACCTCTTTTATTTTTGATTCAAGCCTATTTCGTCGGGGTGGGGAATATGGACTATAGTTTGGAAGCTTTTTTCAACTACCGCCAAAGCAAAAGTTTTCTCAATCAATACCGCGGTCTCGCAGTGGGCAACGGGATTATTTTTAATTTATTAGCACTTATCCCCTTTGTAGGTGTTATTATTGTCTTGCCGCTTTCGGTCAGCGCTGCTGCTGTAGGCGTATTAAAACATACCGATCTCCGGGAATAAAGGATAAAAGAATACACAATTAACACCCATTTATACCATAATGAAAAGTCTCAAAAAAATCATCGGCCTCCTGATAATCAGCGGCATTTCTGTTGTCTTGTTGGCCTACGCCACAAATACGGACTACTTATTAAAAGCAGTGCGCACTATTTATCTTAAAGGTCATGTTACTGCATTCCTGGACGATTACCATGAATTTGACAATAGAACGATCGCCGCAGGTCCCGTAAAATATTCTTGGCCAAAACACGGACTTTATAATACAACCAGTGCTTCTGATGGACTCGAAAAAAAGCATCAAGAAATGGGCACCATCGCCTATGTGGTGATCAAAAATGACAGTGTTTTTTACGAGCAATATTATCAAGGTTATTCGGATAGCTCAAATACTAATTCCTTTTCTATGGTCAAAAGCATGGTCTCTGGTTTGCTGGGAAAATCCATCATGAATGGCACCATCAAAAGCTTGGACCAACCCGTGGGCGATTTTTTCCCGGAATTTAGCCAGGGCCTCGCTGCGCAAACCACTGTGGGCGATTTAGCGTCGATGTCTTCTGGGACAAATTGGGACGAGGCCTACTACTCACCTTTGTCTATCACAACGCGTGCTTATTTTGACGATCATCTGCGCGAAGTCATTTTGAATTTAAAAGTTATTGATACTCCTGGGCAAAAATTTAAATATGCCAGCGGAGATACACAGCTTTTGGGCATGGTCTTAGAAAAAGCCAATGGCAAAACCCTTAGTGAGCAGCTTACAGAATATTTCTGGCAACCTTTGGGAGCGGAACACGATGCCTATTGGCAACTCGACTCGGAGGAATCTGGTATTGAAAAGGCCTACTGCTGTTTAGCCTCAAATGCCCTTGATTTTGCGCGATTTGGTAAACTATACAAGGAAAAAGGCAACTGGATGGGCACACAAATTTTAGACAGCGCTTATGTGGCCAAAAGCATTAGCCCGCGTTTCGAAGACTCGCCTCAATATGGCTATGGCTGGTGGATGCACAGCCATATGGGCCATGATTTTTTTATGATGAAAGGTCACCTCGGGCAGTATGTTATAGTCAACCCAACCGATAATGTAATCATTGTTCGCTTAGGACATTTGCACTCCAAAAGAGAACAAAGCCGCGATTTTGGTGATGATATCCCGATTTATATTGAAGAGGCTTATAAAATGCTCCTGCAGGCTGGGATTTAATTTTTTAAATGCGATCAAGGCGCTG
>RFXU01000208.1 GCA_009921505.1 Flavobacteriaceae bacterium | reverse complement strand
ATGATTTGTTTTCATTGGCCAATCAAGAATTTTCTCTATTTCAGAGCCCTTATGATCAATGGAGTCAAATGCCCCCTTTGGTTTCCGATATTGGCCAGCTTAGTATCAATGCGCCCCACCAGGCTTTATTGACTGCTGTTCTGCAGAATCAACCGAGCAAAAGTATTCAGCTTGGGTTTTTTGAGCAAAATGACACGCGTTGGGTCGTTTGGGATGGAATCGGGCTATGGCGATGGAAAATGGAAGCCTACAGACAGACAAAATCCCACGAATCATTTGACGCCTTTATGGGAATTCTTGGGAAGTATGTCACGAAACATCAGGAGAAAAGCGTTCTGAAGGTCAATTTTAACTCAGTCTATTCACAGCGCGCCCAAGCAGAGCTTTATGCTCAATATTTAGATAAAACGGACGAACTTGATTTGTCTGCTGATCTCGAAATTAGGTTAATTCATCAGGAATCTAAACGCGAAATTATCAGACCTATGCTGGCTGATTCCAAGCAGTATAAACTTAACCTTTCGGATTTAGAACCAGGGATTTACAATTTCACCGTTCGTGTTTTGGGCACAACAGAACAAAAATCCGGGCAATTTGAAATTGATCCAATCCAACGTGAAATGGGACAGGGGTTCGCGAGAATTCAGCCCATGAAATCGTGGGCTGAGTTGAATCAAGTACCGCTGTATCATCTGAGTAAAATGGAAGATTTAAATGAAAAGTTATTAACGGAACCGGAATTTGTGCCTAGAGAAGTTGTGACTGAGAAAAAACTAGACTTTATTAGATGGTATTACGCCTTAGCTTTCTTAATTTTGGTGTCTACTGTTGAATGGTTCATTCGAAAATATAACGGTCTCACTTAAAAAACATAATCTATTATGGATAAATTACCCAAAGCAGGTATTCCTGCAATTACAATAATCATTTTTGCTGTTATTATTTTGGCAAAGTCTGCAATTACAATTGGCTCGGGAGAGGCAGGTGTTTTATATAAAACTTTTGATGGCGGTGTTGTTACTGATCAACCACCATTAGGAGAAGGATTTCATATTGTTGCCCCTTGGAATAAGGTTATTGTCTATGAAATACGTCAGCAAGAATTATTTGAGAAGATGAAGGTGCTTTCCTCTAACGGTTTAGAGATTCAGATCGATGCCTCTGCATGGTATAAGCCTATCACCGAAGATTTAGGAAAACTTCATCAAGAAAAAGGGGAAAATTACCTCGAACGTATTATCCAACCTGCAATTCGCAGTGCGGCAAGAAGTGTTGTAGGGCGTTACACTCCAGAACAATTGTATTCTTCTAAACGCGATGCGATCCAAGAAGAAATCTATGCAGAAACCAAAAAGATTTTGGATAAACAGTATGTACAACTCAATGAGGTTCTTGTGCGAGATGTGACCCTACCAGGAACCATCAAAGATGCGATCGAACGAAAATTAAAGCAAGAGCAGGAGTCCTTGGAATATGAATTTCGTTTGGTAACGGCACAAAAGGAAGCCGAACGTCAAATTATTGAGGCCCAAGGTAAGGCAGATGCCAACCGTATTCTTAGTGCTTCATTGACCGATAAGATTTTGAGCGACAAAGGAATTGAGGCGACCATAAAATTATCTGAATCTAATAATTCAAAAGTTGTTGTCATTGGTTCAGGAAAAGACGGTCTGCCACTGATTCTGGGGAATAACTAGAGTTTAGCTTCAAGAAATGTCCAAAATAGTCATCATAAATGGGCCCAATTTGAATTTATTGGGCAAACGTGAGCCGGAAATATACGGGGCTCAAGGTTTTGATGATTATTTGCCAATGCTTAGTCAAGCATTTCCCGAGCACGAATTGATATATGCTCAAACCAACGTAGAAGGAGTGCTTATTAATCTGTTGCACGAACATGGTTTTAGCGCAGATGGTATTGTTCTAAATGCCGGAGCCTACACCCATACCTCAGTTGGCATTGGGGATGCAGTTCGGGCTATTGAAACCCCTGTCGTTGAAGTCCATATTTCAAATACTTTCGCAAGAGAAGACTTCAGACATCGATCTTTTATTGCCCCACATGCCGCCGGTGTAATCGTTGGATTCGGGCTCAAGGTCTATGATTTAGCACTCAACTATTTTAAATAAAAAAATCCTCGAAAGAGGATTTTTTTATTTAAAAAGGGTGCCGAAATTTTTCGGCCGTAAATTTATGTGCGTTCTACAAGTGAATCACTTCGTCATAAGCTGCTGCTACGGCTTCCATCACAGCCTCGCTCATGGTTGGGTGAGGGTGGATCGCTTTCAATACTTCGTGCCCTGTAGTTTCTAACTTGCGCGCTACGACGGCCTCAGCAATCATATCCGTTACTCCAGCTCCAATCATATGACACCCGAGCCATTCTCCGTATTTAGCGTCAAATATTACTTTTACAAAACCATCTTTGGCCCCAGAGGCACTTGCCTTACCACTGGCAGAGAAGGGGAATTTCCCTACTTTAATGTCATAGCCTTGTTCTTTTGCCTGAGCCTCAGTAAGACCGACACTCGCAATTTCAGGAGAGGTATAAGTACACCCAGGAATGTTTCCGTAGTCAATTGGTTCGGCGTGCAGACCGGCAATTTTTTCTACACAAGTAATTCCTTCTGCTGAGGCTACGTGAGCCAGTGCAGGGCCAGGGACAACATCGCCGATGGCGTAATAACCCGGAATATTAGTTTGGTAGAATTCATCCACCATGATTTTGCCTTTATCGGTGACAATACCAACTTCTTCAAGCCCTATGTTTTCAATGTTTGCTGCGATACCCACTGCTGAAAGGACTATATCGGCGTGGAGTTCTTTGATGCCATCTTTAGTTTTGACACTTGCTTTAACTCCTTCCCCTGAAGTATCGACACTTTCTAAGGCCGCATTAGTCATCACATTGATGCCATTTTTCTTGAATATTTTTTCAAACTGCTTTGACACTTCCTCATCTTCCAAAGGCACAAGATTGGGCAAGTACTCTACGATGGTCACTTCGGTACCCATGCTGTTGTAGAAATTAGAAAATTCAACCCCGATTGCCCCGCTTC
>RFXU01000207.1 GCA_009921505.1 Flavobacteriaceae bacterium | reverse complement strand
TAACACTCAATCCAAGTCTTATCTGTACAATTAACTTTAACGTCGCCTTGTTACTTTAACGCCCATTCTGAATAGGATCAGTATCGGGCATTAGTTTATTCAAAGTAAAATAAACAGGACAAAATTTTGTAAATGGACTAATAATTTGAAGGACACCAACGGCTACGGCAATCCAAACAAAATTAAGGTTTAGTGTAAATAGCGTTAGACCGGCGCTGATAAGATATAAAAATCCGACTATGGCGTCATGTGCTCTGATTTTTCCAATGTTTTTTTCCATGTTTTTGGTTTTTGTGGTTGTTTTTTTGATGGATGAAAAATACTTGATTGCAATTTAAAACAAAAACATTAAATTCAATCTTAATAATGTTGAATTCATTTGAGTAATCTTTTGAAATGATAAGGTGAATTCAAAACCAGATATCTGGTTATTTAAAAAAGATAGATGCCGCCAAAAGGCTAAAATTCGCTTAAAGAATAGAATTGACGTATATTCACAGAACAATGGATAAAAGCATGAAAAAAATTGTTTTAGGACTCTTGGCGCTGGTTATTTCATCTTGTATGGGTATGAAAAAGCCTGAAGCGGGCGAATGGATAACACTTTTTGACGGAAGTACATTGGAGGGATGGCGAGCTTACAATGGACAAGAGATGCCTCCGGGTTGGGCTATTGTCGATAATGAATTAACTTTTACCACTGACTTTATAAAGGAAGAGGACTACGATTACAAGGGCAATAGAGACATTATCTACGGAGCCGAAGAGTTTGATAATTTTGAACTTTATGTAGAATGGAAGATTCCTTTAGGAGGCAATAGCGGAATTTTTTACCACGTGAAGGAAGGGTACGAAGGACCTCCTGTTGTTGCGCCAGAGTATCAGCTCATTGACGACGAAAACTATGCGAGAATACATGATTTAACAGCATATAACGTTCAATTTGGGGCAGAAGACCCCTCGCAACTTTTAAATTGGCAAAAGACAGGCGCAGATTATGCGATGTATCCCCCGAATAGTGAAAATAAATTATTGTTTCCTGTCGGCGACTGGAACAGTAGTCGTATAATTTTTACCGAGAAAAAGGTAGAATATTGGTTAAATGACAAAAGAGTAGTGTCTTTTGTACCATGGTCTGAAGATTGGTACCAGAGACGTAGTTCAGGCAAATGGGATTCTGCTCCAGATTACGGTATTTATAAAACAGGATTTATTGGTTTCCAAGACCATGGCAGTAATTTGTCCTTCAGAAACATAAAAATCAAAAAACTTTAAACACTGCAATCATGAAAAAAAGAACTTTTTTGAAGATTTCCTTGGCGGCAGCATCCTCTACACTCATTCCTAGCCCCATTTTAGCTATGGCCGGCAAGGGAGAAAAAAAGCTTCGTACAGCACATATTGGTGTTGGCGGCATGGGTGCAGCAGATTTGGCGGCTATTGCCTCCCATCCCAGTGTTGAAGTCGTGGCTTTATGTGATGTTGATAGTATTGCATTAAACGATGCCCTTACGGGCTATCCTTCGGCAAGAGCCTTCAAAGATTATCGTAAAATGTTGAGCGAAATGACCGATGAGATTGATGCCGTTATCGTCTCAACTCCTGACCATATGCATGCACCACCTTCTATTATGGCGATGGAATTAAATAAACCAGTTTATTGTCAAAAGCCATTGGCGCATCACGTTTCTGAGGTGCGCGCAATGCGCAAAATGGCCGAGCAAAAGAAATTAGTGACCCAGATGGGTATTCAGGTGCATTCTTTTTATGATTATAAATTGGCGACTCTCTTGATCCAATCAGGGATTATCGGCAAGGTGCGTCGCGTGCGGGCTTGGTCTCCCAAGAATTGGGGCTATGACGGACCTGCCTTTAAAGGAAGTGATCCTGTACCTACCACATTAGATTGGAACCTCTGGCTCGGAACGGCGGCGCCTCGACCTTATAAGAATGGTGTTTATCATCCCGGTAATTGGAGAAAGCTTGTTGATTTTGGTTGCGGCACCTTAGGAGATATGGGGGTGCATATTTTTGACACCCCGTATAATGCTTTAGCACTGGACGTGCCAAAAACAGTCAAAACAAAATGCAGACGGCCAAACGGTGTAGGTTATCCGGAGAAAAACAAGGTAATCTATACATTTCCAGGGACACAATATACCACTGAAGATTTTGAGTGGGTCTGGTATGATGGGAAAGGTGCGCCAAAGAAAAATAAGGAACTGAAGTTGCCAAATAGAGATAAACTGCCTTTGCAGGGCGCTATGTTTATTGGAGAAAAGGGACGATTACTTTTGCCCCATTTTATGGAATCACCGCGATTAATTGTGGACGGTGTTTATCAAGACATTGATATTTCAAAGTATGACCCAAATGAAACATTAGGACTAACGGTTAATGATTATGAGCGAGACGCACCAAAACATTATCATCAATTCGTTGATGCCTGCTTGGGCAAAGAAAAGACTTCGGCGCCGTTCTCGTATGCGGCACGATTAACCGAGACTATTCTTTTAGGAGTTATTGCTGGGCGTTTTCCAAATAAGACTTTGCATTGGGATAGTGCTCAGGCAAAATTTGAAGAGGCAGAGGCTAATGAATTTCTTAGTGGAATAGAACGTCAATTTTAAGGGATATACTCTGGTTATTACATGAAATATATAATTTCCACCCTAATAGTTCTGTTAGTTTCCTGTCAGAGGCCGACAAGAGTTGTGTTTTTAGGAGATTCCATCACCGAGATGGGAGACAACAAAGCGGGAGAGGGTATTTATGAGGGATTTATTTCCTCTTTAAGGAATACCTTTGAAGATCGCGATATTGAGCTTATAAATAAAGGTGTCGGAGGAGATAAGGTGACGGATTTATTGGTTCGTTATGACCGAGATGTGCTCCAACTCAGGCCGGATATAGTGTTTATTTATATTGGCATTAACGATGTTTGGCATAAATATGATGTCGGTACCGGAACCGATATAGACGCCTATGAAAATGGACTAAGAAAAATAATTCAAGATATTAAAGCACGCGGCGCTAAAATCATATTATGTACTCCCACTG
>RFXU01000206.1 GCA_009921505.1 Flavobacteriaceae bacterium | reverse complement strand
ACAAGGATTGATCTTACGGGAAAAGGAATTTCGCGCACAACTCTCTCGTTTAGACAACACCCCATTCAATAAAGCATACGTCCGTGTTTTTTGCAGTACTGACGCCATTATTCCTGCATGGGCCTATCAACTCGTCGCTACAACACTTTCCGCCGGCGCTAATAAGGTTTTAGTTTGCGATAAGGGGTCTTTTAACTTGATTCTTTGGATTGATCATATCGCGGAAATGGACTTAAGTCCTTATCAAAATGGACTGGTTTTACTCAAAGGTTGCTCCGATGAAAAAATTCCAGAGTCTGCCTATGCATTTTTGGCCCAAAGACTCACCCCTATTGTAAAAAAATTAATGTTCGGCGAGGCCTGTTCCTTTGTACCTTTGCATAAAAACTAACCAAAATGACTTTTATTTATTCAACGAAAGCCCCTTTTGGTCGACTTTTGCGTTTTTTCAATTTTAAGACCGGCCTGATTTTCCTGCTCTTGAACTCAATAGTCCCCTCAATATGGGGGCAAGAAACCCAAGAAAAAGCTGAAACTGTTTGGACAGAAAGTGCGGTATCTACCTTCCTATTTAATCAAGCTGCATTCAACAAGGAATGGCAAGGAGGGGGGATCAGTAATGTCTCGGGGAATGTCAACCTTACTTACAACTTAAATTACAATAAAAATGGGGTCAACTGGGACACTAAAATAACGGCTGAGTACGGAGCTGCCAAAATTCAGGCCCAAGACAATTTACAGAAAACAAATGACCGTGTTGAAGTTATCTCAGTCGTTGGTAAAAAGATTAAAAATAGTAAGTGGTATTATTCAGGGCTATTTAATTTCAGAACTCAATTTGATTCTGGGTATGAGGCCAGTGAACGAACAGAAATTATTAATGGTGTTTCTGTAAAAATTAGCAGTGACGTGCGCAATTCAAAATTCTTTTCTCCTGCAAATTTCTTATTAGGCCCGGGTTTGTTATGGAAAAAAGAAGAAGATTTAAAGCTGAATATTGCTCCGTCAACAGGGCGCCTAATCGTCGTTGCGAGTCAGTTCACAAACCCCGATGACCCAAGAAATAGGCTCGATAAAAATGGCGAGTATTTCGGGGTTGCTTCTGGTGAGACCACTCGATTTGAACTTGGGATGGCGCTTAACGGTTATGCCAAGATAGAATTGCTGCCTAATGTTGAACTTGAAAATATATTAGGCCTCTATTCAAACTATTTGGAAAAGCCTAAAAATGTGGATATTGACTACACGGCTAATTTAAGTATGCGGGTAAATAACCTAATCACTACAAACGTTGCATTTCAGGCCATTTATGATGACAATGCCGTTCAAGGCTTTCAAATTCGTCAAGCTTTGGGTATTGGGGTTACCTATAAACTTAAATAAGGTACGCACAAAACCACACGAGGATTTATCGAAACAAATAGCTCAGTGCTACTCGTTAAATTCTTCAGGGTAAAGAAAGTTGTTATAGGGAAATCGGGTAATGTGGATCTCGCGCACCTTATCATAGACGACTTTTCGAAACTCAGCGAGATTGTCTTTTTCCAAAGCTGAAATAAAGAGCGCGTCTCCGTTAGTTCTTGCCATCCAGGTATTCTTCCACTCCTCAATACTGTTGTGTTGGGCTGTTTTTTCTTGAGTCAAGTCTTCCGGGTCCCATGGTTCAGGAGTATAGGCATCAATCTTATTAAATACCATGAGGGTTGGTTTATCCTTGCTGTCGATTTCATCCAAAATCTGATTGACAGAGTTTACGTGGTCTTCAAAAGAAGGATGGGCAATATCCACAACATGCAAGAGCAGATCGGCTTCACGAACTTCATCCAAAGTACTTTTAAAGGACTCGATGAGCTGGGTGGGTAATTTGCGAATAAACCCTACGGTATCGCTCAATAAAAAGGGCAAATTTCCAATCACGACCTTTCGAACTGTAGTGTCAAGAGTCGCGAATAATTTGTTTTCGGCAAAAACGTCACTCTTGCTAATAACATTCATCAAAGTCGATTTCCCTACATTGGTATAGCCCACCAAAGCTAAACGGACCAAAGCCCCGCGATTGCTCCTTTGAACGCCCATCTGGCGATCAATCGATTTTATTTTCTTCTTTAACAGCGCTATTCGGTCACGGACGATTCGTCGGTCTGTTTCAATCTCTGTTTCACCAGGACCCCGCATACCAATACCTCCTCTTTGGCGCTCCAAGTGCGTCCACATCCCGGCCAATCGAGGCAACAAATATTCATACTGGGCTAATTCGACTTGGGTTCTCGCATACGAGGTTGTCGCCCGTTGAGCGAAAATATCCAATATAAGATTGGTCCGGTCAATAATTTTAACTTGAAGAATCTTTTCAATGTTCTTTTGCTGTGCCGGGCTCAACTCATCATCAAAAATTGCTGTAGTTACCTCATTTTCGTCAATATAAATTTTGACCTCTTCCATCTTCCCCGTACCAATAAAAGTCTTTGGATTGGGAACTTCCAGTTTTTGAGTAAACCTGCGCGCCACTTCGCCTCCAGCAGTATAGGCCAAAAAGGCCAATTCATCCAAATACTCGGCTGATTTTACCTCGTCTTGATCTTTGGTAATTAGCCCGACCAATATGACTTTTTCGTATTGTATTTCTTGTTTTTCCAGCATAACTCTAAAAGCTGCTCAAAGGTACGAAACAAAAGAGCAGTTCAAATCTTAAATATTATAGCAAAAATGCCTACTTTAGTCTCTATAACTACCAATTATATTCACAATGAATACATCTTCATCTCTTCGTTGGAAGAAATCCCTAATGGCATTAGCCTTAATTTGGTCAGCGAGCTTATTCACCCAGGCCCAAAATGTGGATTGCTCTGCAGGCCCAGTGAATACGACCTATTGCTATGGAAACAATGACAACACTCAATTTGCATTTCAAAGCAACACGGGTTTGCCGCTGATTATCTATTTTAATGCCGGTCAAGTTGAATCAAGTTTTGACGAGGTCATTATTTTAGACTCTGATGGCGTCACGGACTTAAACGCGGCAACGCCTTATGGAAACGGCGGTGATCTCACCGGACTTACCTATACTTCCTCCGGGGATAG
>RFXU01000205.1 GCA_009921505.1 Flavobacteriaceae bacterium | reverse complement strand
GCTTTAGACGCAGCAGATACTGCAACTGGGGTGGCTGAGGAATTTAACAGTTTAAGAGAACAGTTTGAAGTTCAAAATATACAAGCCAAACGGATCTACCAATCTGTTAGTATTATTTTTGTGAGCTCAATTGCTGCAGCAGTGATTTGCGCGGCAGTAGGCGCTTTAATTTACTTCAAAACTTTAAGTACCCTGGAAACCAATACTAACATGGCTATAGAGTCTCTGGCAATTTTTTCCGAAAATGTTGGATCTTTGGCTAAATCTGTGAAGACTGTCGAGGATAATACTGCAAATCAGGAGTTGATTAAGGCGACATTGGTGACATTGGAGGCGGCAGCGTTGAAGGCGAGCGAAGATGTCGCTGGCGCAGATATGCGATACAATCGAGCAATTAAATTGGGAATTCAGGAAACTGAGCGCGTCATACAGGAGTTTGCGAATAACACACTTGCAGACTTGGAAGCACAAGCTCTTGCATCGCAGACAGAACTTTCTGAGCAAATTGCGCAGATCAAAGCAATTTTTACGCCTGAGGTGTCCGAGGACACTGAAGGTAGTGAAGACGTAACTCCAAACGATAATATTGTGAAAGCATCACAAATTGAGGCTCTGGAACTCAAGCTCGATGAAATTATTTTGCTTCAAAAAGAAGTCACTGCTAAAATCCTTGAACAGGCCAGAAAAGTAGAAGTGCAAAAGGCGCAAGCAAAGAAAGCGCCGGCTAAATCGAAAAAACCCGCAGCAAACCCCCTGAAGTTTCCATGAGTGAAGATCTAGTAGACGAAAACGGCGCAATCATCGATCAAAATTTTGAGAATAATTTTCAAGATGAAGTTGAAGATTTTGATCAAGGAAACTTGTTGCTCAAAATTGCGACAAATGGCTTATCGATACCAGATTATGTAAAAAAATTAAAAGAAGCCGACATCTTGGTAGCGGTTGATGGAGAGGTTTACCGCGATGGCCCTGCCAATCTAAAAGAGCGCTTTAGCAGACAGAATGGTCAACAGTCGAAATGGCTGTTATCTCTCTGGCGGGATGGGCAAATTTTCGATATCCTAATCACCATGCCAATTGAAAGTCGGTTTGGTCTAGCCACTGAGGAAGAGACTGAATGGGCAATGGAAGAATATAACAAGCATGTTTACGGCGATTTTGACTCATATGAAAATTATGAGATTTATAAGGACGTAAATGGAATATGTGACGTTCTCAGCATGGAAAAAGATGTTCTAGCAGGCTTATTACCCGCTCTATGGCTCTTGAAATATCGTCTTTATCCACCACTCGGCGCCGTTTTAATAAGTTATGGTGTGAGTTATTCAATAAATTTTTTACTTTTCATCATAACATACATCGTTTTATCGCGTTTTATTTATGTGTCTCAGAATAACATTATGAGATCGTTTACATTGTTCGCCAATAAAAAACATTACATGACAATTGCCGGCACCAATGAAAGAGATGTCAGTGTAATCGTCAAGAATATTGATCCTAACAATAAAATTCGCTTCGAGAGACACGCGGTAAAAAAACCTAAGGTAGTTCACAAAGTTATCGTGAAGGATAATCGAAGTAAAACTTGAAACATACTTATGTTATCAATTTAGCCCATCACGCCGGACAAAACATTTCTGCGTTTGCGGGCAAATGATGACGGAATGTTTTCGATTTTTCTGTATTTTGCGACGGTGCGTCGTGCAACTTTCAGGCCATCTTTTGCCAATATTTCAACAATCAAATCGTCACTGATAGGTGATTTTGGATCTTCTTGATCGATTAATTTTTTGATTTTAAACTTAATTGACGTTGAGGAGGCACTTTCATTGTTGCCCTCCTGTTTTACACCAACACTAAAAAAGGCTTTGAGCTCCAAAGTGCCGCGGGGCGTTTGAATTAAAGAGCCAGTTGTGACGCGGCTAATAGTGCTTTCGTGCATTCCCACGGCTTCTGCGATAT
Organism: Flavobacteriaceae bacterium; assembly: GCA_009921505.1. Classification (GTDB taxonomy): domain Bacteria; phylum Bacteroidota; class Bacteroidia; order Flavobacteriales; family Flavobacteriaceae; genus BACL21. The sequence goes on along the minus strand of RFXU01000205.1, from coordinate 1,144 downwards.
CATTCAAAATCATTGGCTCTATATATTGGGCGCCTTTTTCCAGAAATGCGGTCTGACGTTTTATGATTTCAGAACCAACCTTGAGCATCGTCTCGTTTCTTTTGCTAATTGCGTTGGCAAGCCATTTCGCTTCGCTTATTTTTTCACGAATAAAATCGCGTTCCGACGTATCTTGAATTTTTCTGATTAACGTCTTCGCAAAGTCTTTATCGATTTTAACCTCTGGCAGGGTCGAATTGTTGAGCTCTACTGTCCAACCTTCATTGGTCGCTCTAACAGTTAAATCTGGCTCTCTTATTGGGGCACCCAATTGCTCAAAAACCAGACCAGGTTTGGGATTAAACGACTTAATCAGTTTGAACAAATTTGCGATTTGTTCATTTGAGCAACCGCTGCGACGCTTCAATAAGTCAAATTTGCCTGCACCCATCAAGTGTAGGTTTTCCAAAATTGATGCCATATTTTTGCAATAAATGTCCCGTTCTTTTGCCTGTAACACTAGGCATTCTTTTAAGCTTCTTGCAAATATTCCTGCGGGTTCAACTTGTTGTAATTTTTCTAATACCGCTTCTACATCTGCGCTAGTTACGCATAAATTTTTTGCAATCAAGCTCACATCTGAAGTTATCCAGCCTGTTGGCTCTAAGTCTTCCAATAAGCAATTTGCAATTATCAGCTCGTTTGAATTTAAATTGAGTGTTTTTATATGTGCCTCGCAATGAGCATATAGTGATATATTATGATCGGCGACTAAACTCATCGCGTCAAAATCGCTGGTGGCTTTGGCCACTGTTGACTGTGGAATGTAGCTATCGCCCGTCTCAAACTGATTTTCTTGGCTCAGCTTGCTTTCATCTTGCGTCTTTTTGTATGGGTTTTCATCTAAAGACTTGTCGACACTCGTATTGTCTGACTTCACAGATTTTGGTTTGAGATCTTTTTCAGAGTAAGTCAATTCTTCAACAAATGGATTGTCTTGAAACTGTTCCTCAACAAATTCGCAGATTTCTGTATTTGTCATCTGCAACAGCTTAATCGCCTGCTGGACCTGCGCGGTTAGGGTAAGGCCCTGCTTTTGAGCGATCTGTAAATTAAAGTCTAGTTTCATGGCGTTTCTCCACTCTGCCTGTGGATAACTGTAGTT
>RFXU01000204.1 GCA_009921505.1 Flavobacteriaceae bacterium | reverse complement strand
ATTTCTTGTAAAGCTTAGAGACTCGTCTAATGGATTTTTTAAAACAAAAAATCCATTTCCCATCAAACCCATATCAGTTTTATTATTAGTCGAAATGAGAGCACTTTGAGTATGACTAAGGCGTGAACTTTCAATTAATGAACCCAGGCCTGACGACGTAGACGCTATTGAGTCAGACAAAGAACTGGGTGCAATGTCTGCGTATGAGGCTAATGACTTCTTAAAACCATTTGTATTAGCATTCGCCACGTTATTCGAGATTAATGCCAACTCGTGTTTTGCGCTTTCCATTCCTGCTTTGATGACTGAAAACATTCTTTACTCCTATTTATGTAATAGGAGCAATATCTGTACCAATGTCTGAATTTTTAGGCTAGAAAATCAAATAATGACTTGCTGCTTATTCTTGTAAACGTTGCTTGAGCCGCTTCTTTTTGGGTCATTAGAAGTTCAATTCTTGTCAAAATTTGAGCCAAATCAGCTTCACTAATTTCTGAAATGGACTTTTCTAGGTCTACCAACAAATCTAAATTGTCACTTTCACTCGCTTGAGCAGTTCGAGAAGCAGACGAAATTTCTGCGCGTTTTGTTGAAAAATGCTCGAACGCATCAGTTATTTTTAAGGAAATATCGTTATAATTCAGTGATTTAAAGCTAATCTTTTCTACAGTTTCCATTGTTTCAAAATTAAGGACATTTAATTTTGCATCTTCTGATCGCGTTCCGGTCAAAGTGAAATCTTTAATTTGTAAAAGATCAACATCACCCACTAGGGAAATTTGATTGGGTCCAATAAGCGACGCCGTGACGCCAGTTTTTTCAGAATTTTGATTTATTTGGTCTACTAGAGCAATATAGTCGTTTCCATATATGGTCTGTGAAAAACTTACGGTTTTATCGTCCGCAGTAAGAGAGAACGATACTTTAGTCTCTGGCCCTGCATCCGGAAACTCAAGCACGGCTCTTTGATTAGTCATAAATATATTTGAAGAAATGCCACTATTTAAATCGCTATCTAAACTGGCCGCTAAATCATCTATAAGAGAAAAAACGGAGAAAAGTTCACCACCACTGCCCGGTATGTTATCAAAAACTTCTGAACCAGAAAAATTTTGCAAAACACTTATGTTATTTGAAACTTTTATTTTCTTTGAAATTACAGATCCAACATAATCCACAGTACCATTTGTCGAGAGTTCGAATGGTTTTTCGACGCCTGAAACTCCCCCAAACAACGAATTTCCAAAACTATCCTTTCGATTTGCAACAGCTAATATTTCTGACTTGAGCGTCTTAGCTTCAGATTTAAATAGTGCACGTTCTTCTGAGGAAAGAATGTCACTTGAACTCTCCACAGCCACCTCTTGAAGGCGCACAAGTAAATCTTGCAAGCGATCCATTGCTAGATCTAGCGCCTCTAAATCGGTTTGCACACGCTTTGAGTTTTGAATAAACTGACTGGTTTCTGATTTTTTTTCTTCAGCCGCATTTAGTTTTGAAACATCCCGATAGTTTTGTGATAATTTCAGATCAGCTTGACCAGACCCAGCTTGAGACTGCAACAATTTAAGTTCATCGTTCAATTTTGAAAAGAGTTCAGTATTTGTAGAAAAGAACCTAGTGGTGCCTATTGTCATGCTTCAAATTTCCTTTCAGAAAGCTCTCAGGAGCGTATCAACTAGTTCTTTTGCCGTGCTTAATACTTTAGCCAATGCCTGGTAGGCTTGCTGCTGTTCAAGTAATCTCGCCGCCTCAGTATCTAAATCAACGCCTGAAAACATTGATTTTCGGTCTAGAGCAACATCATGAATAATTTGTGAAGTCTCTAAACTTTGTTCAGCGGCTCTGGAATTATAACCTGTCTCCGTGACTATTTCATTGTACAAGTTAGAATAGCCTCCTCTTCCAGACTTTTCAGAGTAATCTGCTAAATTCAAAATTTTATTTAGGTTAGATGCGTCATCTGACCTGCTTGAATTGATCGATAGTTTATAGCTGTCATTAGTATTTGCAGCTCCATCAAATTGCCAATCAAAATCCCTAAAAAAGAAATTATTGGAGGTGCTTAATGCGCGTGTACCGAGGTAATCACCAGATTTACTGTCAAATAACTCCACTATGTTTGGATCAACGGGACCAAATTTTGCAGTGATTTCTCTAGCCTTTAAAGCTTTATTATATGCCTCAGCTGAACCTAACAATTTTGGTTTGGTATTACCGGTAGAGACTACAATCAAATCCTCTCCACCTAGACCGCTAATGGATACAACTTCACTGGCGAGGGACTCTATCTTTGCAGCTGTACTAACTCTAGAATTGGCATAATTCGATAGTGAAAATCCTTCATTCTCAATAATCAGCTGAGTTCCAGCTGTAGTGATACCAAAGCCTTTAGAATTTTCAGTCGCTCTCAGCCTGATATCTTGCTCTGCAACTGTTTCATCAATTTGGACTTTGAGTCTTGCACGATTTGTACCAGTACCCTCTAAACTATAGGTTACTCCACTCGTCACTGCCGCAGTCACATTTGCTGATGCAAAATCGATATTAATAACTGTATCACCTATTACAAGTTGAGCTATATTTGATTGATCCCCTTGCGTTGTATCGAACTCGTTCCCATAAATAATTGTTTGACTTGAGCCTGACACACCTTTGTCAATATGAAACGCATTCAACTCAGTAATTGAATTTTCGTCACTCAATCGCAGGGCGTGTCCTGAGAGCACCCCGTCAGATGCCATAGCAAAAAGTCGAAACCCGCTACTATCGACTTCACTAAAACCAACATTAATTCGCTTACTTTCTGGTCCAGAGATATTAAATTTCACTTCAGAAACAATGCGCGCCAGAGCGTCGGTCTTAGTCAGGGTTTCATTACCAATCCTAACCTTATCCCCCACAATCGTGTATTCAGGTACAAAATTTAGAACGGCGCGATATTTTTGCTCACCCAAAACAAAATCTAGCGAAGTCCCCGAAGGTGGAAATCCATCATCAAGACTGAAACTATTACCGAAAAAACTCGCTTTAGGTGCAGAGTCACGCAGATCTTTCGCTATTCTCATAGCTATCTCGGTTTTGTTTAAATCTTCTCGCATCGCCCCATTCACTTTGGCGATTAGGTTTTCATTTGGGTTGTCTCCAAAAATTTCAAACTGATATGCGTTTGTCGGCGAAACTGGCAAAAGGCCGTCTGC
>RFXU01000203.1 GCA_009921505.1 Flavobacteriaceae bacterium | reverse complement strand
AGCCTAACATAGATCATTTTAAATTAAGCCACAAAACCATTGACCTAAATGACATCTCTCAAATCGCTGATTGTATTTCTACGGATTCTATTGTATTCTCAGCTATTGGTACGACCGCAACCGCAGTCGCAGGAGACCTAAAAACCTATCGATCTGTGGATTACGATATAACCTTGAATATTGCTCGTTCTTGTCAAGTCAATAAAGCAAGACGATTTTTATATGTTTCCTCAAGTGGGGCAAACGCCGGAAGTAAAAATTTCTATCTGAGGCTCAAAGGTGAAATCGACGATCAAGTAACTGCACTGAATCTAGTCTCTGCAGTTATTTTACGACCGTCATTACTCCTGGGAAAACGAAAAGAATTACGTTTTTGGGAAAAAATAGGTCAAATAATTATGCCTCTTCTCACAGCGCTGTTGCCGGTACGATTACATCCGGTTAAGGCGCAAACTGTTGCCCGTTTTATGATTATTCTGGCCAAATCAAAATACTCTGGCACAACAATCATTGAAAACCAGCGAATTCTAGAATTGAGGCCAAAGGGATCTCTTTAATCTAAGGTAGTGAAGATTTGTGCGGCTAAATTACACCTGAATGCCGGACTCATGTGTCGTTACAGCGTGACCACTAATAAACACACGATCTCCCTGATCCAGACATTCCAGTTCACCCCCTCTTGCCGAGCACTGTCGCGCCATTAAACTTGATTTTTTTAATCGGTCAGCCCAATAAGGCGTTAAAGTACAATGTGCCGATCCAGTAACAGGGTCTTCAAGAATCGTCGCCTGAGGCGTAAAAAATCGAGAGACAAAATCATGAGATATTCCAGGAGCAGAAACAATTACCCCGCCTGTCCCCAAATTAATTTGATCGAATACGGCCCGATCAATGGTCAACGCCTCAACGTTTTCTTGTCGGTGATAGATCAAAAGATAATCGCGTGCTTTATACACCTCAAGGGGTTGATGGCTCAAAGCTTTTGAAATAGATTCTGGCAAATCAGCCGGCACCCCAGGTCGAGAGGGAAAATCAAGTACGTACTTATTCTGCTCAAAACGCACAGATAATACCCCGCTTTTTGAATAAAACTTAACAACTGGTTCTCGATAACCCAAATGGGTTTTGATGCAATGGGCTGCAGCCAGAGTGGCGTGCCCACACAAATCAATCTCTAGATCTGGGGTAAACCATCTCAATGCAAAGCCATCTTTTTCAGGAACGAAAAAAGCCGTCTCCGCCAACCCCATTTTTATGGCAATCTCCTGCATTTCACCATCTGAAAGCCAGTTCTCCAAAGGTATCACACAGGCAGGATTACCTTTGAGTGCCCCTTGGGTAAACGCATTAATTATATAATATGTCATAATTGAAACCTATTTTTCCCCGTAAATGCAATAACTTTTTCTTTTATCGGGATTCCGCTTGAATTAGATCGGCGCCATGAGGTACTATTGGCCAATTCTGCGATAAACCTCATCAAAAGGAACCCTGAATCGCTCTCCGTAAACGCCTTCGGGTTTGCGAATCCCACAACTCACGATCATATTGATTTCCGCCCCACGCGACAACCCCAGAAGTCGCTTCACGCGCCAGGTATCTGATCCTTCCATGGGACAAGTATCATAACCATTTGCCGCCATGGAAATCATGAAATTCTGAGCGGCAAGACCACAAGTTTTGTGTACCACCACGCGCATGTCTTGAGCGCGAACTTCTCGGTATATCGGGCGAAATAATCCGGTGATAAGGACCATGATATATTTGACCCATCCGTAGATCCCAAATACATCAAAATATACATTGGGAATGAGTTTGCTGTAATAAGTCTTGATCACCCGTTCTCTACGACTCTGCTGTGCCTTGGGCTTCTCGGGATAAAGGGCCTTAATCATCTCCAGATTTGCCTGAGCACGCCTTCGCCACAAATCTTTTCTTGTCACAAAAACCACCAACTGCTGCGCCGTGCGTGCCGCGTTTTGGTTAAAACACAGCGGAGCCATTTTGGCAATAGTCTCCGAGTCAGTAATATGAACAAACTCCCAGAGCTGCATATTACTGCTATTTGGGGCTAGTGCTGCTTGCTCGATACAGCGTTTTACAAGCTCAGAATTCAATGGCTGATCTGGGTCATAGACTCGAATGGACCGGCGATATTCTATAGCCTCAGAGACTGTCTTCTCGTCCTTCATATACTTATTTGAATTTTGGTTTCCCTATAATCGCTAAGATTGAGGGTTTATTCTAGCTCTTCATCACCCAATCGATCGATCAAGTCATCAATTTCTTTGATCAACGCACGTCTTTGTTCTCTGGCTTTTTCGCGGACATCTTCGGGCTTCTCTGGATTTGAAATAACCCCTGAATAATACGTAATCAAAGTGTTGATTCCACTTAATTTAGAAGCTATGCGCATTTGGGCCACTTGTGCTTCCAGTGACTTTTCCGATTTTTCTTGGGTTTTACGACTTTTAATCAATTCTTTACGGTTAAGTTCGATTTCTTCACGCTGTAACTGTATCTCTTGTCGACTCCCATAAATTGAGTAAATCAAGCCTGCCAAAGCTAGGCCAGAAAATAATGAATTTATGGCTCCGAATAAGTCCCCAAAAGTACCCCGATCTGACCACTCGTCAAGATAAATCATAGTTAACACCCCTGACAATGCCCATATAAGGACAATCCCAATGATGATATAGCTCAGTATTTTATTATTGGAATTCATGAATCAATGTATTTGTTTGACCTTTGAAAATTTTTAAAATGTACTTACCCAATACAATTTTTAAATAGGCTTTAATCATTAATTATCCTTTGACAATAATTCAAAGGCATATCGATAATGGGCTTGTTCAATGTTAGTTCCTTTTTTGCGTTTGGATTTGACCTTAGCTCGGGTTTGACTTATAGCCCTTACCACGAGACTTGCGACAACAGGAGAGAGATCTTTATCTTGGCTTAATTCCTGTAATTGCAAAATCCAGTTCAATTGTAAGTTGCGATTAAGGGCAGAAGACGCCGAAAGACTCATCAAATCTTTCTCCAACTGCTCGAGCAAATCATGAACACCAAAGGACTTTTCAGTCGATATACCACTGGGAAGGGTTTCCTCAATTGAATTCATCGTGTTAAGTCGTTTGGTCGATAACATTCGTTTCAATACCCGATTTTGAATACTGGAAACTCGATCTAAAACACCATCATCACTAAA
>RFXU01000202.1 GCA_009921505.1 Flavobacteriaceae bacterium | reverse complement strand
GTAGAAAAAAATTTCCACCATCCATCCTCTGAAGATGTAATAACATCCATTAACTGGCTATTACTGAAAAATTTATTACCAATAAAATAAATATTCTTAATTTTAGAAATTTCTTTTTTATCAATGTTTATTATTAAATTTACTTGATTGTTATCAACTTTTATTACCTCAGGATTAATGGAGGCCTGATAATAACCAGATGCGTTTAAAAACTCTTTCGTAGCTTCAATATCTTTTTTTAACTTTGCGCTAGAAAAAATACTATTTTCTTTTAAGGTTATAATTTTATTTACTTGATCTAAATCAGTATCTTTAATTCCATTAATATAAAAAAAATTGACTATAGGATTTTCAACAACATTAATTGATAACACATCCTGATTAAATGAAATTTTAACATCAGAAAAAAAATCAGTGTCGTAAATTTTTTTAGTTAAGTTATTAATATAAATTGAATCAACGTTCGCTATTTTTTTATCAACTAATGACTCTATAGTTGATGAATTAACTCTTACATTTCCTATAACAGTGACTTTCTTAATTTCAGCAAATAGTGAATTTGTAAGTATTAAAAAAAAAATAATTATAAACCTTTTCAATTTACTAAGCTCCTGCTTAAATTATATAGTTTAAAGACGTCATTTATATGTCGAATCTGATGATTTTTTAAGTAATTTTTAACAAATGTAGAATTTAAAATAACCAGTAATTTATCAATTATATCAGTAAAACTAATCTTATTTTCTAAGAATCTTTGAACTAAAACTTCATTGAGTGCGTTAATTAAAATATATCCACTTTCATTAAGTATATTTTTTAATTTTAAAATTTTAACTGAAGGATTTATTTTTAAATCAACATCACTAAATGTTAACTCTTTTTCTGTTAAAAATTTTTCATCAATATTCTCAATTTTGAAAGAGAATCAAATTTGGGTAATTCTTCTAAAAATACTTTGTTTTTAGATCATGATAAACTTCAATTTCCATTAGTCCTGCGCTCGTGGGTAGAAGGCGATTTTTTCTATCCCTCTGGAATGAATGGTAAAAAGAAGTTGAGCAAGTATTTTAAAGATGAAAAATTATCACTTATACAAAAATCAAAAGTACTTTTGTTGTGTTCAAATGAAGATGTTGTTTGGGTTGTAGGAATGCGACCAGACGCTCGATTTTTAGCCACTTCAAACACAAAACATATTTTAAATGTCAATGTAGTTCATGCCACAGATTGATCCTTTATTTACTCCTTTAAAATTATTCAAAAATGCATTTGTATCAACAGTCTACTCGGGCTTGTTTCGTCGTATAAAGATTCACCAAAATAGAGAGCGCATTAACCTGAGTGATGGTGATTTTTTAGATTTAGATTGGAGTTATGCCAACTCACCATCCGATGAACTTATTATATTATTACATGGCATGGAGGGCGATGGTCAACGGCCCTATTTAACTGGTGTTGCAAGACATTTCAACAACAATGGAGTTGATGCTGTTTGTGTAAATTTTAGAAGTTGTAGTGGAGAATTAAATAAAAAATTTTCAAGCTTTCATTCTGGTCAAACAAATGATTTAAAAGAGGTAATTGCCCATATTATTACAAATTACAAGTATAATTCACTTTTCCTTAAAGGGGTGAGTTTGGGAGGAAATATTGTTTTAAAATACCTGGGTGAAAATCAAAATATACCTACGCAATTAAAAGCTGCAATGGCAGTATCTGGCGTTGCTTCGAAGGCAAAGTCCTTGATGGTAATTAAGTTATCTCCGTTCACGTCAGTATCTAGACGAACCCACCCGTAGTGAGTCGTTCCCGAGGTTAAACTAATGAATCTAACACCAAGATATCCGTCCGTAACGTCACCACACCATTGGCCACGGTTTGGCCGTCGACGAAGTTGAGGTTGGAGACGTACGGCGGAGGCGTGGCTGCACTGAGGCAGGGATAGACGGTTGCGTAGCCGCCTGCATCGTCAGCCGAGGCCGCCGTCACGGTGAGATTGATCGCAACAGCGACTGCGTTCGTCGCCGGTCGCTCCACGACGAGCGGTGACGCCCCATCTTGGATCGGTCCGATGCGTTCGATCGCCACGCCGCCGATGCCGCTGCGCCTGTTGTGGAAGGTGCAGGACCCCGGCGCGCCGCCCTCGCTGCTCTACCGTGTGGACGTCGGCGCGGGCTACGGGGCATGGACTGGCGCCGATGCCATCACATGGCGCACCGGCTATCAGACGGTCGACACCGACACGCTGGAGACCTACGACCTGCTGCCAAGGCCCGACGGGTCGGCGGTGGTCGCGGCTACGGTGCAGTCGGCCGGCACCATCGTGCTGCGCGTCTATCTGCGCGACGCTGACGGGGCCTACGACGCTGGCGCCGACATCGCGACCATCAACCCCGTATCCACCGCAGGCACGCACGCGGTCTGCCTGCTCACAGCGCCCGACGGCGCGCTGCATCTGTACGCCCACCAGCAGGCCCCCGACGGCAGCGGCGGGTCAGTCTACTCGCTGAGCCTCTGGCGCTCTGAGGACAGCGGCGTCACGTGGGACGCGCAGGGCCGGTACATCGACGGGCTGAGCGGGTCGACGCGCTACAACCAACTGCGCGGGGCCGTGCTCGGCGGCGCGGTGCGACTGTTCGCCACCACGGGCACCACGACGGGCCGCAGGGTCACCGAGCTGGCCAGCGTCGACGGCGGCTACACCTTCAGCAGCCTTGGCACGCAGACCACATCGACCGTCGTCTGGGACGCCATCGCGACCGCAACGGGCCTTTACGCGCTCTGCGGTGAGGACGTCACCGGTACGCCTGCGTTCGTCCTGCGGCGCGCTACAACGGCCACCCAGAGCGTTTACGAGGCATCGGCGGTGACGGTCGACTCCTCGGCTACCGGCCCCGTCTACACCGGCGGTGGGGCGCTCTGCGCAGTCCCAGGCGGCGGCTACCTCGCGGTCTACGACAGCGCGACGGGGTTGAAGAGCGAGGCCAGCACGGACCTCGCGACGTTCAACAACACCCGCACCCTGATGTTCGCAGGCGCTGGCGACATCCGGCCACAGCAGCCGGTGGCGCGGCTGGTCGGTGGCTCGCTGTGCGTACTACATCAAGGGTGGGACGGCACCACGGCCACCATCGGGGCGCTGATGGAGTCGGTCTACGGCGGCACCGCAGACATGACCCCGAGCCTACCGGATACGCTGGGGTCGCGCCTGCTCGGGCAGGCATGGACCTACGTCTGGCACCCGCTCGACACGCTGGCGAACTACGGGTG
>RFXU01000201.1 GCA_009921505.1 Flavobacteriaceae bacterium | reverse complement strand
AATATCGTTAAGCGCGTAGGTTCCCGCTGAAGAATTTTTAAATCCCTCTTCCAAAGCCTCTATAAATCGATCTCTGGTGACCAGTTTAGAGGCAATTACGATACGAATCCCCATAGCCTGATCAGCCAAAATCACCTTTTTAGCATCTTTTGTTTTAGTGGGCACATAAAGGGCGCCAACATAGAGATCTAAAAAGCCTAATTTCTCACGGAGACCTCCGCCATTTAGAACAGTTTTTTGATCCTTGATCATTATTTCAGTCGGGAAATCAATCCCTTCAATGGTCCTGACTTGAGCCTGAACGGATATTATGCTCGCCAAAAGTATCAGACACATAAATACTTTATATGTTTTCATCTTTATTCTTTTGGTAAAAGATACTGTTTCTTGTGATATCCTACATTATTTTTTGCTAATCTGAGCCAGCTACACCACTACTGGGGTCATTCTTTTAGATGGATTAAAATATCTGTTCTTCGACCAAAGTATAAGGCACAATGATTATTTTTAAGTTCAATTTTATCCATTGCCCATGATAACTTTCCAAATTTTGACACCCAAAGATATCAAGCGCATTGTTCCATTAATTCAGGAGCTTAATCCCGAACTGGACAAACAGACAATTGAAAGCAATCAAAAAGAAATGTTTAGCATCGCGAACTACCGATGTTTTGGTCTTTTTAAAGGCGATCATTTAATTGGGCTCTCCAGCGGCTGGATTACCGTTCGGCATTATTGTGGAAAACAAATCGAAATCGATAACGTCATTGTCACCAGCGGGCATCAATCTCAGGGTTATGGGGCCCAATTTATTGATCTAATTGAGCAATGGGCCAAAGCGCAGGGGTGTCAAACCATAGAGCTAAACACTTACCTGACCAATGCACGCTCGCATAAATTTTACTTTGACCTAGATTTTAAAATTTTAGGCTTTCACTTTTACAAGTCTTTATGACTTACTCCACTGTAACGGACTTAGCGAGATTTCGTGGCTGATCTACATTGCGCCCGAGCATCACAGCTATGTGATAAGAAAGTAGCTGAAGGGGAATGGTCGTTACCAGCGGCGAAGAGACTTCAGTAGTTTTGGGAACCTCGATAATTGAATCGGCCAAGGCTTTGATTACAGTATCGCCTTCTGTGACGATAGCGATAATCCGTCCCTTTCGGGCTTTGATCTCCTCAATGTTACTGACCACTTTATCGTAATGATTACTGTTTACCGCCACAACCACTACAGGCATTTGTACGTCAATAAGTGCGATCGGGCCGTGCTTCATTTCAGCGGCAGGATAGCCTTCTGCGTGGATATAAGATATTTCCTTCAGCTTTAAGGCCCCTTCTAAAGCCACCGGAAAATTCACCCCGCGCCCTAGATAAAGTGCATTTTGTGCCATGACCATGTTACGGGCAATCTCTTTAATTACGCCATCGCTTTCTAAGGCCTGCGCAACTAACTCAGGAATTTGCTCCAACTCATAGAGGTGTTGACGATAAACGGACTCCGAAATCGATCCCTTTTCTTTGGCCAATTTCAAAGCCATCAAAGTCAATATCGTTATCTGAGTGGTGAAGGCTTTAGTCGAGGCAACCCCAATCTCTGGACCCGCATGTGTATAACTCCCTGCATCTGTTTCACGGGCAATAGAAGAACCTGCCACATTACAAACACCGTAAACCAAAGCACCTTGGCTCTTGGCGAGTTTAATTGCCGCCAAAGTATCAGCGGTTTCCCCGCTTTGAGAGATGGCGATCACCACATCTTTTTTAGTGATAATAGGATTGCGGTATCTGAACTCCGAGGCATATTCAACCTCAACAGGGATACGCGCCCATTCTTCAAAGATATATTCAGCCACTAGACCCGCATGCCAAGAAGTTCCACAAGCTACAATTATAATGCGATCCGCTTGAATGAAGCGTGAAAGATAATTATCAAGGCCGCTTAGTTTTATGAGCCCCTCAGAAGGTAATAAACGTCCGCGAAAGGTATCCAATATGGCGCGAGGTTGCTCGTAAATTTCTTTAAGCATAAAGTGGTCGTACCCGCCCTTTTCGATTTGCTCCACACTGAGACTCAATTCCTGAATGGCAGAATCTAAGCGGATATCCTCCTTTAGGTCACGAACGCGAACGTCACGACCAAGGCGCAATACCGCCATTTCATGATCCTCAAGATAAATGGCTTGATTGGTAAACTCGATAAAAGGAGTGGCATCACTGGCAATGAAAAACTCATTCTCCCCCACACCGATGGCTAAAGGGCTACCAAGCTTAGCGACAACGATCTCGTTCGGTTTAGATTGATCAAAAACCGCAATGGCATAGGCGCCTTCTACCTCTTTTAACGCTAACTGAACTGCTTTTCCCAATTTAACCTTGTTGGTCTTTTTTACCTCCTCAATTAGGTTGACCAAAACTTCTGTATCCGTATCGCTATGGAATACATAACCGCGTTGTTGGAGTACTTTTTTTAGAGACGCATAATTCTCAATAATACCATTATGCACTAGTATTAAATCTCCGCTGTTTGAGGTATGTGGGTGAGAATTGACATCGTTGGGTACTCCATGAGTCGCCCAACGCGTATGGCCAATACCAATTTGCGCCTGTGGTACGCCTTGTGCAGAGAATTTCTCAGCCAATGAACTGACCTTGCCTTTGGTTTTACACAAATGAGTCTTTGACCCGTCATAAAGTGCAATACCTGCACTGTCGTAACCACGATATTCTAAACGCTTAAGTCCATTTAAAACGATGGGATAAGCTTCTTTGGAGCCAATATAACCGACGATACCACACATAATCCTTAAAAATACTAATTAAATGCGGCAGGATACAACCTACTGCACATTAAATAATTATTTATCGGTAGTTCTTTATTTCAGTTCGTCAAAAAAATTACTCCGGCTTGGTGTAGTATAATTCCAGACGCAGTCGTTTTTCAGGGTCAGAAGCTAAATTGCCATGCAATGCGGTACCTTGAGGAGCGACAATAGCCCCTCCGGGGATTCGGTCAAATCCTTGTTCTAACAGCGCAGTTTGCATATCAAAAAAGCCTACATATGATACATTTTGAGAAACTACCAAACCTAAAGACACATTGGTTGAATCTCGGTTAATGAGATTGCTCACATGTGCGGTCAGTTTAATTTTATAATATTCTCCACGATCGTCACTGCCGCGAACCAAACGCCCGAGGTGATTGGTTATCGCATCGATTGGGGGAAGATTTGAGGTCAAGTCAATTGAATAATCAGCCAAGATTGC
>RFXU01000021.1 GCA_009921505.1 Flavobacteriaceae bacterium | reverse complement strand
ACGGTCTGGTTTATGGCAAAGATGTGGCAGACTTTATTGAGGCTTTTCAAGAGGAACTCAATCGTAACCGGTAGTCCGTTAATCATTAATATTAAGAAGTGCTAGCAATTCATTCATCGAATTGATTTTTGCGTATTTAGGGTGGTCCACGGGTTCTTTGCCCACCTCATGAGCCCAAGTCGTGTGAAATGGAATGTGTACTGTAGAGGCGCCAATCTCAAGGACCGGAAGTATATCACTATTTACACTATTGCCGACCATGAGAAATTCATTGGGATTTATGTCTAGGTGCGCCACTAACTTTTGATAATTCTTGGGCTTTTTATCGGACATAATTTCAATGTGATGGAAATACTTTGACAAGCCCGAGCGCTCCAATTTGCGTTCTTGATCCAGGAGATCGCCCTTGGTGGCCACAACCAATCGATATGGCCCCATAAGTTTGGCTAGAACCTCCTTCACTCCTGTCAACAATGGATTAGGGGCTTGAAGCATGTCTTGACCGAGTTTTATGATGTTCTGAAGAATATCATTGCTTACGCGACCCTCACTTAAATTTATCGCTGCCTCTATCAGGGACAGGGTAAAGGGTTTTATGCCATACCCATAAAGGGGCAGGTTTTTCATCTCAATGGCAAAAAGTTCCTTTTCGCAGGTAGCTGCGTCCAGAAAACCATCCATCAATTCACAAAAGCGTTCTTCAGCATGGCGAAACAGAGTTTCGTTTTCCCAAAGCGTGTCGTCTGCGTCAAAGGCAATAACCTTTATTTGCTCGTGATCGATCAACGAATGAGTTTTTTGTATTTGATTCGTTTGGGTCCTACATCCCCTAAACGCTTCTTGCGATTTTCTTCGTAATCGCTAAAGCCGCCTTCAAAGAAATAAACCTGGCTATCCCCTTCAAATGCGAGTATATGCGTACAAATTCGATCTAAGAACCAACGATCGTGACTGATCACTACGGCACAACCTGCAAAATTTTCCAAACCTTCTTCTAGCGCACGTAAGGTATTGACATCAAGGTCATTGGTAGGCTCATCTAAAAGCAGAACATTACCTTCTTCTTTAAGGGTCATGGCTAAATGAAGCCGGTTTCGCTCTCCTCCGGAAAGTTTATCAACTTTTTTGTTTTGTTCGCTTCCTGAAAAATTAAAACGACTCAAATAAGCTCTCGAATTCACCTGGCGTCCCCCCATCATCACGAGTTCTTGTCCATCGCTGAAATTCTCCCAGATGGTCTTTTGGGGATCGATATTGGCATGGGCTTGGTCCACGTAGGCAATTTTTGCCGTTGGTCCTACCGTGAAGGTACCTTCATCTGGGGTCAACTCATTCATAATCATTTTGAAAATCGTCGTCTTTCCCGCACCATTTGGACCAATTACTCCTACAATTCCAGCCTGGGGCAATTGAAAATCTAAAGACTCATAAAGTAACTTATCACCGAATGCCTTTTTAACGCCTTTGGCCTGGATCACTTCAGTTCCCAATCGCGGGCCATTCGGGATATAGATTTCTAAATGCTCGTCAAGTTGCTTTTGATCTTGACTCATGAGCTTTTCATAATTATTCAAACGGGCCTTTTGTTTGGATTGGCGTCCTTTTGGGGCCATGCGTACCCATTCTAATTCGCGCTCAAGAGTTTTTTGACGTTTACTGGCCTGTTTTTGTTCTTGGGCCAGTCTTTTGGATTT
This sequence comes from Flavobacteriaceae bacterium, assembly GCA_009921505.1. GTDB lineage: Bacteria > Bacteroidota > Bacteroidia > Flavobacteriales > Flavobacteriaceae > BACL21. The sequence goes on along the minus strand of RFXU01000021.1, from coordinate 16,876 downwards.
TTGCTCAAGCCAAGAAGAATAATTTCCTTTCCAAGGGATCCCTTCCCCGCGATCGAGTTCTAAAATCCAGCCGGCAACATTGTCCAAGAAATATCGATCGTGGGTTACTGCGATAACCGTCCCTTTATACTGTGCCAAATGCTGTTCTAGCCAATGGACACTCTCTGCATCTAAATGGTTGGTCGGCTCATCTAAGAGCAAGACATCTGGCTCTTGGAGCAGCAAACGACACAAAGCCACGCGACGGCGCTCCCCTCCTGACAATACAGAAATTTTAGTCTCCGGCTCCGGAGTGCGAAGAGCATCCATAGCAATTTCTAATTTCGTATCCAGTTCCCAGGCATTAACGGCATCGATTTGATCTTGAAGCTTTGCTTGCTCATTCATTAAGGCCTCCATTTTGTCCGGATTTTCGTAAACTTCGGGCAAGCCAAAGGCATCGTTTATTTCGTTATAACGATCCAGAACCGCGACGACCTCCTTTACCCCCTCTTTAACGACATCTAGAACCGTTTTATCCGGATCCAAATCAGGCTCTTGATCGAGCAGCCCGACAGTGTATCCCGGAGCAAAGACCACATCCCCTTGATGGTTTTTATCTTGACCAGCGATAATCTTGAGCAAGGTTGATTTTCCACTCCCGTTAAGTCCGAGTATCCCGATTTTTGCTCCGTAAAAAAAACTTAAATAGATGTTTTTAAGGACCGGAGTTTGTGCGCTTTGAAACGTCTTACTCACTCCGGACATAGAAAAGATAACCTTCTGATCGTCGGCCATAACTTTATTCTGTTTTAAATATTATACTGGAAAAAAACTGTTTAGATCAAACACGGCCTTTGAGGGCGTTAAATACCCAGGCAATGGCAAAAAAACCGAATCCAACGCAGGCAAAGCCCCATCCGGCAACATCTTCATATCGAAACGCTCCAAGAGCGATGAGCAGACATCCCATGAAGATCATTATGAATGTCGCCCAAGCAAGTACAGTGTTTTTATTCATCATAATTTACCAATTAAATGTGCGTAAAAGCGCAGAATTTAAACTTGCAGTAAAACAAGTCTAACCTCACAAATATCGGGAATTCTTGCGAGATTTAGGGGGATTTTGATGGGCAATTCGTATTTTTGAATAAACAAATTTTCTATGGATTTAGACTTTAATCGCAATGAAGATCACAACAAATTGTTGGCCTCAGACTTGCGTAAGCGATTGCAGAAAGTAGCCCTTGGTGGTGGGAATGCAGCCATAGAAAAACAGCACGCCAAAGGCAAACTAACCGCGAGAGAACGGATCGACTACTTGCTTGATAAAAACCGAGAGACTATTGAGATCGGTGCCTTTGCGGGGGATAAAATGTATCCCGAGCACGGGGGTTGTCCTAGCGGAGGTGTCGTGGTAAAAATGGGCTACATTAAAAAACGACTTTGTATTGTAGTGGCCAATGACGCCACTGTCAAAGCGGGTGCGTGGTTCCCTATTACGGCCAAAAAGAATCTGCGGGCACAAGAAATAGCAATAGAAAATAGAATTCCCATCATTTACCTGGTGGACAGTGCTGGAGTCTATCTGCCTATGCAAGATGAGATTTTCCCAGATAAGGAGCACTTTGGACGAATTTTCAGAAATAATGCCAAAATGAGCAGTGCAGGGATTACACAAATCTCAGCAATTATGGGAAGCTGCGTTGCCGGAGGGGCTTATTTGCCCATTATGAGCGATGAAGCCATGATTGTGGATAAAACTGGAAGTATCTTTTTGGCAGGGAGTTATTTGGTCAAGGCAGCCATTGGAGAATCCATTGACAACGAAACCCTCGGGGGCGCGACCACCCATTGCGCCATCAGTGGCGTAACAGATTACAAATACGAGAATGACCAACAGGCCTTGGACGCCATTAGAAATATTATCGATAAAATTGGGGCCCCAGACTCTGCCGGTTTTAATCGTGCATCGCCAGTGTTGCCAAAAATTGAATCGGATCAATTGTTTGGCCTTTTACCCAAATCACGTTCGGATCAGTACGATATGATGGAAATCATCAAGGCACTTGTGGATGATTCACAATTTGACGCCTATAAGGCCGATTATGGAAAAACCATCATTACCGGATATGCGCGAATTAACGGATGGGCTGTGGGGATTGTAGCCAATCAACGAAAAGTGGTTAAAACCCAGAAAGGTGAGATGCAATTTGGCGGGGTCATATACAGCGATAGCGCGGATAAAGCCACACGATTTATCGCAAATTGCAATCAGAAGAAAATTCCGTTAGTCTTTTTACAAGACGTTACCGGATTTATGGTCGGCAGCAAAAGTGAGCACGGCGGCATCATCAAAGATGGCGCTAAAATGGTCAATGCCGTAAGTAATTCTGTAGTACCGAAATTCACGATTATCATCGGTAATTCATATGGAGCGGGTAATTATGCTATGTGCGGAAAAGCTTATGATCCGAGGCTTATCGCCGCTTGGCCTAGTGCAGAACTCGCGGTGATGAGCGGCAATAGTGCTGCCAAAGTCTTACTTCAAATCGAAACAGCTCAAAAGAAAAAAATGGGCACCAAAATGAGCCCGGAGGATGAAGAAACGCTTTATCAAGAAATCAAAGCGCGATACGATGAACAAATTTCGCCCTATTATGCCGCAGCGAGACTTTGGACAGATGCGGTCATCAATCCGGTAGAAACGCGTAAATGGATTTCTATGGGTATCGAGGCAGCGAATCACGCCCCGATCACTCAGCCATTTAATCTTGGGGTAATACAGGTATAAGTTGCCCTGCCAACACCTCACAGAGTTGCGCGATTCGGTCCTAGCGCACTAGGCGAATAGATTCTTGACGACCATTGACATAACGAAACCCATTCTCATCAAAGTAGCCCGCTTCCTCAAGCATAATACGGACATCCTTATTCCATTTCGGAACAAAAATGGTGTTATTGAGTTCAATGGCATAGGCCGTTTTATAAGCCATTGGGTGGTCTCCTGAACCTGGGACACCCCCCTGTGCGTCCCACATTCCAAGGGTAGTTCCCGCGCTATGACCAAAACTCCCTAAGGGATGAGTATAAATAGAAGGCCGAAGTCCTTCTGCCCGACCTTTGTCAAGAGCGGTGCGCAAAATACTGTTTCCCGTAAGGCCATAGCCAAAAGAATCGGTAAATAAATCCTGAACACGATTTCCAGAGGCAAAGGCTTGACTTAAAAATTCAGGCACCTCTGTTTCTCCTGTTAAAGGCACATAAGCGTGTTGTTGACAATCCGTGTTAAGGCCTAAATAACTGACCCCAAAATCACAGTGCAACAAATCTCCCGGCTGAATAACCGTTTCTTGATAACCATTTGAAAACGCCTCTATATGACTTTTTAAGGCTTCACTGTCACGCTGAATATCCACTGTAGGATGAAACCAAGTATCTAAGCCAAGATCCGTGACTTTCTGGCGTAACCACCAAACAACCTCCTCACTTGTTGTTTTTCCTGGGGTAATCACCTTTGACGAAAATGCTTCTGCAATGATGTCGTGTGTCACCTGAACAAGCGCCTCAAATTCCTTCATTTCAGTATCGGTTCTCGTTTCAACCCAAGAAACCGCAAGAGGCTCTGCAGAAACAATACGCGCCGTTAATTCTTCAGGCAAATGCCCCATAAATTCTTGATAATCAGTTTGAACGAGTCCATCAGCAATGCCGTAATCCTCTGAGATGTTTAAGCCAATTTTATTGGGTTTACGCTCTTGAATTAATTCCACTAATCGAGCCCATTGATCCGGCTGTTGTTCTTTATCCCAAGCAGATTTTATTGTTTGACCGATACCGTAACGCGCTACGGCCAGCGCCTCAAAAATATTTTTTTGGGCGTCACGATAATACAATATTATGGTACGTCTTCTCGCATTGAGCCAAGTGGCCGGCAACATAGTCCGTAAAATCGGATCCTCATTATATTCACGTGAAATCAAGACCCACATATCAATTCCATGGCGATCCATGAGTTCGGGCAGTAAATTATGAATACGTTCATTTAAAAGGGCATCATAACGTTCCGCGCGCTCTTTTTCATTCAAAATCTGCGCCTGAAGCCCTAACGGCATCCAAAAGAACAAAAGCAGTAATAACTTGAATACATTCGGGGATAAACAATATTTTTTCATGATCCATTTTTTTGATTCCGGATAAGCGCTTTGAGCTCTTTTCTCTTGTATTTACCCGTATCCGTTACGGGCAACTCCTCTAAGTTAAGTATTAATTTGGGTCGTTCTAAGGGCGTTAAACACTCTAGGGCCTTGTCTATAGATTCTTCCGATGGGCCACGCATGTCTTTAACCAAAACGATTTGTTCCCCCAGAGTTTGATGCGGTAGACTACTGATAATAAAATCTCCCTTTAAGTACTGTTTTAATTTTCTCTCAATTAATTCCGGAGCGTGCTTCACCCCTCCAGAATTTATCACATCATCAATGCGTCCTAAATAAACGAAGTTTTGGTCGTCAATTATTTGAACCAGATCATTTGTTACCAATGGGACCTCCAATAATTTTGGCGCATATATCTGCAAACACCCCCGAGCATCACTTGAAAATCGGACCTCAGGCATGGCGCTGTAGTGCTCTGAACGCTCTTCCCCATTGAGTCTTCTCGCTGCCACGTGGGTAAGCGTTTCAGTCATTCCATAGGTTGCGTAAGCCCTTACACTGCTGTGTTGTAATTTTTCTTCTAAATGTGCAGGAAGCACCCCTCCACCAACAATTAATGTTTTGACCTTATCTAAAGCGCGATATGAAAAAGCCAATTGATGCGGGACTAAAGCCACAAAATCATAGTTCGAATCATACTGCGTCAGGGCATCTTTTGTCGGTGCTACTACGTGTAGATCCCAACCAAGAACCAAAGCACGGACGACCATCATTTTGCCGGCAATAAAGGATAAAGGCAAACATAAAAGAGCATTGGCCCCTGGTCCTATTTGAAAAAAATCTCCAGTGGTTTGCGCACTCAAACGCATTTTTTCTTTACTCAAGAAACATTTTTTGGGGGCGCCTGTAGTTCCAGAAGTATGGGAGACGACTAAGGGGTCATTTGATAACCAATCCGTTAAGAATTCTGCTAAATCGCGTTCGTGTTGATCGCCTTGAATTTTCATGGAATCTAAAAATTCATGAAGACTTATCAACGAATCAAAAGACAGACCGTTGAGCTTAAAACTTGGATGCCATAATGGACTATGTTCTTGATTCATTTTTGTTCTTCAACGGGCATTAATGGTCCCCCCCAATATTTTTTGGCATTTCCACCCTTCCAAATAAACGTTCTGACCAATCGGTCCAATTATATCTTCGAGCCATCAACAACAAAAAAAGCGGATAAATCACAAATACAGGCAGAACTGTATCAATGCCGGCACTTGGATCTGACACATCCTTGAGGATTGATTCTGTTTGAAAGGCGGTCCAATCCGCTGTGACTAATAAAGCACCGATAAGATTATTGCCCGCATGAAATCCTAGAGCCAACTCAAGCCCTCGATCCATAAGAGTGATTACTCCGAGAAAGAATCCGGTTCCGATATAGTAAATCATGATAATACTGCCCATTTTGTCCACCTCTGGATTAAAGGCATGCATCGCACCAAATACAACAGAAGTAAACACCAAAGGCACCCATCGGGTTTTGGTCATAAGCCCCAGACCCTGCATGATGTAACCCCTAAAGAAATACTCTTCAAAAGAAGTTTGTAACGGAATCATAAGCGTGGCAATGAGGAACAAAACGATAAACGGACCCCAATTAAACTGGACTTCAAAAGACTCAGGATGCCAAAAATACTCCACCAAAGTCAACATCAAGGTGGTTCCTCCTATGAGGGCAAAACCAAACCAAAATCGAGACCAATCGATCTTTTCTCGGGCGGTGGTCAGTGACCTAAATGATTGCTCGTGAACCTTTTTAACCCAGAGCCAAATTCCCCCTAGGCCAACAGCAAATGCAAAAAGCATCAAAAACAAGGTGAGATTGGGCGAAAGGATTTGCATTAGGGCATTAGGATCATCTCCAAGGGCGTCCAAATCCCCCCCTTGACTTAAAACCTTAGCAAAAACCGCAATAGCCAGTGGAATAGATCCTAATTGCCAAATAATAAAAATGACAATGATTCCCAGCCAATAACGCCAAGAATCATGCTTGAATTTTAATGCTTGAGCTATAAACATAGTTATAAATTTAACGAATTAAATGACCAAGACTGATTTAAATCGTAGTAGAGTTTAGCATTCTGCACCTTCAGCGGCGCTGGAATATTGTTTAAATAGAGACTGCCTGTACCCAGTCCTTGTGGCATTGAAATGACTTTAGTCGCCGTGTACTGAGCAATAGCATTTAGTCCAATATTACTCTCGAGCGCCGAAGTCACCCACCAGCCTATACCTAAATTTTCTGCCCATTGAATCCACTGGTCTGAATGGTCAAAGCCACCGATCAAACTTGGCTTTAAAATGATATAATGCGGCTTGATTTGTGACAACATTTTTTGTTTTTGTTCAGACCCCCTTAACCCAATGAGCTCTTCATCTAAAGCAATATCTAGCGGTGATTCCTGTACTAATTGGGCCATCTCATCCCACTGCTTAACAGCGATGGGCTGCTCAATGGAATGCAACTCAAGATCACTTAATCTTTTTAGTTTTTCTAAAGCAGTGTCAATTCCAAAGGCTCCATTCGCATCGACGCGAATTTCTAGATCATCAGAGCTATATTCTGCCCTAAGGCGCCGGATAAGATTCCATTCCTGGTCAAAATCTTGGGCCCCTATTTTTAATTTAAGACAGCGAAAACCTTCGCTGAGTCGATCCCTAATTTGGGTGTTCATAAAGGAAAAATCTCCCATCCAGATCAAACCATTTATCGATAGTCCAGGACCAATTCCTCCATGGCTACCGCTGGTAAATTCCGATGGATATAAATGCATTGGGACCTGAGCGTTTAGAGAATCAAATGCCGTCATCAGCCCGATACGTATTGAAGGATAAGCGTCCAAATCTTGAAGTAGAACCTCAAGACCAAGGCTTATATTTTGGCAAACCTGAGCAATTTTTTGGACGTAATCTAATTGAGGATCAGGGCTTAAACCCCAAAGGACGCCGCATTCGCCTATACCTATTTTTTCGCCTTGTTTGATAACAATAAAATAGGTTTCTTTCGTGTGCATTATCCCCCTAGAGGTACCACTCGGGCGTTTAAAGTTTAAGGTATAAGGAATATAACTAGCCGTCATTATCATCAAAAAATTAAGGCCATGAGCAAGGCATATAAAAAAGTACTTAAGGCCACTTTTTTTAATTCTGCATCGTAATCAGCAGGATCCGAAATTTTTTGAACACGAATTAAATGTATTCCAAGAGGAATAAAAGCAAAGATAAAGGCCCAACTCCACAGTTCTTGCGCTCTGAGAAATGCATATAATAGAGCACTGACCAAAGCTCCGAGTACCAAAATATTATGATAAATTTTTGCCTTTTGGAACCCCATTCGAACCGCCAAAGTGCGTTTGCCAATCAGAGCGTCTTGATCTGCATCGCGCATATTGTTTAAGTTCAAAACCGCAACACTCAGTAGACCTACAGTTATGGCTGGAAGCAATAAATAATAATCAATTTGTTTTATAAAAAGCACAGAACTTCCCAGGACGCCCAGTAAACCAAAAAACGCAAAGACAAAAACATCACCCCAACCTGAATAGCCATAAGCGCCGCCACCCACTGTATAGCGCACTGCCGCCCAGAGCGCCAATAAGGTTAGGTTAAAAAATAAAAATGACAGGAGGTAATGTTGCTGACCAAAAGCCATGAACACGACAATTGTTGCTGAAAAAAAGGTCAATATTCCTGTAACCCACACAGCCCTCTTCATTTGTTTTGCCGTAATCAATCCCGAGGCAACCATACGTGCTTCCCCTGTTCTTTGGGCATCGGTTCCCTTTACCCCATCACCATAGTCATTGGCAAAATTAGACAATACTTGAAAACCAATTGTAGTGGCCATAGCCCACCAAAACAAAGAAAAGTGCCACCATGAATCTACGGCTAAAGCACAGCCCAACAGCACACCAGAGAGGGATAACGGCAAAGTCCTTAATCGAGCAGCCTTTATCCAATATTTAATATTATTCATAAAGTTGGGTTAATCGTGCAGTCTTAGCTTAATGATAAGATATGGCAAACAAAAATAAGAGTAATTAAAAGGCTTTCCTAATGTTCCGTCCTCAAGAATAGACTTGTCCCATTACTTTTATCATCCCCATATTATCACCCTTGTATTCCTGTTAGAGTTGTCAAAAAACATTTATATTTAAACCACTAAAACACCAATCTATGAAACGCTATACCGATCTTGGTCTTTTGCTCCTTAGAGCCGTCTTGTCTCTACTTATGCTTACACACGGATTCCCTAAACTAATGCGCTTTGTCGAAGGTGAGTTTGTGTTGGTCGGAGACCCTGTAGGACTTGGTGGGATTGTCTCCTCAATTTTAGTTTTGGCGGGTGAAGTCGTCGCTCCAGTGCTTATTTTGATTGGGCTCAAATCACGGGCCGCCTCAGTAATTAGTGCCTTTACCATGGCAGTAGCCGCCTTTGTGGTCCATGGCCATGACCCTATCGGCAAAAAAGAATTAGCCCTACTTTATATGTTTGGCTTTATCGCCATTGCATTAATGGGACCAGGATCCTTCTCCATTGACAAAAAATAAAAGGGTACTTTAAGCCTTATTCGAAGATCGCCAATAACAGTTCTTGCAGCAAGTCTTTCGGGGTGAGCGGCACCGTACCTAACCCTTTACTTTTCATGTCTATACGGCGAATTGAGGTAATTATACCCGAGACCCGTTTCATAGGATAAAATTGGGCCGCCGTATGATATTCCTTAACAAAATATGGATTAATGCCCAATACTTTTGGTGCAATTGATTTATCGCTCAAAGAATGATACAACAGGAGTTTTGAATAAAAATTATAAAGCAGTGCAATGGTCATAATGACCGGGTGATTCTTTGGATTATTGGCAAAATATTGCGCTATGGCGTAGGCCCGAACCTTATCTCCTGTGGCTATAGCCGATTGCAATTCGAAATTATTGTAATCCTTGCTGATGCCCACATGTTCTTCGATCAATGCAGCATCGATTTCATGGCTTTGTGGAACAACTATAGCTAGTTTCTCTAGTTCCTTATTGATCTTCCCTAAATCATTCCCAAGAAAATCTGCGAGCATTTGAGCTGCTTTTGGAGCGATATGACGTCCGCGTCCCAATAACACTTTTTTAATCCAATCGGGAATTTGATTGTCGTATAGCTTGTTACTCTCAAAGACAACGCCATTTGCTTTGATGGACTTCAGTAACTTTTTTCTCGCGTCTAATTTTTTGTATTTGTAACACAACACTAAAACCGTGGTCGGTTGCGGTGCTGCCGCATAGTCCGCTAATTGCTCAATAGTTCTGGATAGATCTTGAGCTTCCTTGATGATGATGACCTGTCGCTCAGACATCATAGGGAATCGTTTAGCGTGTTCTATGATTTCTTCCACTTTGGTGTCGCGACCATAAAGGACCATTTGATTGAATCCCTTTTCTGCCTCGGTCAACAAGCGATCTTCAATATACTGACTGATGACGTCAATATAGTAAGGCTCTTCTCCCATCAAAGCATAAATCGGCGCAATTTGTCCCGCGTCAATCGATTTAATAATGGAATTTACTTGTTCTAGAGCCATTTAATTTTTACTGGATTGATTCTCGGAATATCTCACTAGAGTTTGTTTCAGGCCTAAAGTATTATGAATAACTGAAAACAAAATCTTACTTTGCATTATGCTTGCACTCGATTTTCCCGCATACGGCTTTCGTTTCAAAAATAGCGAAAACAAACGGTTGATCTTTGATCCTCTTCGGAAAATATTTGTGATTTTGACCCCAGAGGAATGGGTTCGTCAGCACGTGATTCAATGGTTAATTCAAGAACACAATCAATCGCAACAACTCATGCGCTCTGAACAAAAAATTGAAGTCAATGGACTTACAAAACGCTGTGATCTTTTGTTGTATTGGCCAGATGGACGCATAAAATTGGTTGTAGAATGCAAACGGCCGGAAGTGACGATCGACCAAGAGACCTTTGATCAAATCGCACGCTACAACACAAGTCTAAATGCCGATTTTCTAATGGTTACCAATGGCCTGAGCCATTACTATTGTTCTGTCGATAATAATGGGTATCATTTCTTAAAAGAGCTCTCTTTTTGAGGTTTAACAAAAAGACGGCCTCGGGTTAAACATGAGGAAATTAAATACATAAAAAAAGCGGCCCGAGGGGCCGCTTTTTTATTTGATTCAATCTGTTATTTGACCTCTTCAAAATCTACATCTTCAACATCGTCTGTAGCTGGAGCACCTTGAGCATCTCCTCCTGGAGCAGCGCCTGCTTGCCCTTGAGCCTCAGCTTGTGCTTTGTACATTTCTTCAGATGCTGTTTTCCAAGCCTCATTAATCTTGTCTAAAGCAGGCTGTATTGTGGCCAAATCTTTAGTTTCATACGCTTTTTTAAGCTCCTCTAAGGCCGCTTGAATTGGCTGTTTTTTATCCTCGCTCAATTTATCACCAAACTCAGAAAGTTGCTTTTCGGTTTGGAAAATCATCGCGTCAGCCTCATTGATTTTGTCAACAGTTTCTTTGGCCTTTTTATCTGCCTCAGCATTGGCCTCGGCATCCGCCTTCATCTTTTGAATTTCTTCTTCAGTCAATCCAGAGGAGGCTTCGATACGAATATCTTGTGATTTTCCAGTAGCCTTATCTGTTGCACTCACTTTAATGATTCCGTTGGCATCAATATCAAAAGTCACTTCAATTTGAGGCGTTCCTCTTGGCGCTGGTGGAATACCATCTAAGTGAAAACGACCGATGGTCTTATTGTCTCCCGCCATAGGACGCTCTCCTTGCAACACATGGATCTCAACACTTGGTTGATTATCTGCTGCAGTAGAGAAGACTTGACTCTTTTTGGTAGGAATGGTCGTGTTGGCCTCAATTAATTTGGTCATGACACTTCCCATGGTTTCAATTCCTAGAGAGAGCGGCGTTACATCTAATAGAAGAACATCTTTTACATCTCCTGTTAAAACACCCCCCTGGATCGCTGCACCAATAGCGACTACCTCATCAGGATTTACTCCTTTATTTGGCGCTTTTCCAAAAAACTTCTCTACGGCTTGTTGCACTACAGGAATTCTGGTTGATCCACCGACTAAGATGATCTCGTCAATATCGCTTTTGCTCAGCCCAGCCGCTTTCATCGCTTTTTCGCAAGGAGCTATGGTACGCTTTACTAAATCTTCGATGAGTTGTTCAAATTTCGCACGACTCAAAGTTTTCACCAAGTGTTTTGGGCCACTAGCTGTAGCGGTAACATAAGGCAAGTTAATTTCAGTTTGGGTCGAAGAAGACAATTCGATTTTGGCTTTTTCAGCCGCCTCTTTCAAACGCTGAAGGGCCATTGGGTCCTGACGTAAATCCATTTGCTCTTCGCTTTGGAATTCATCAGCGAGCCAATTGATGATTTTTTGATCAACATCATCCCCCCCTAAGTGGGTATCTCCATCAGTAGCCAATACTTCAAAAACACCATCGCCTAATTCAAGGATAGAAACGTCATGAGTTCCTCCACCAAAATCAAAGACAACAATTTTTTGATCGGTACTCTTTTTATCTAAACCATAGGCTAAAGCCGCAGCGGTAGGCTCGTTGATGATACGCTCTACTTTTAATCCAGCGATTTCACCGGCTTCTTTGGTCGCTTGACGCTGACTGTCATTGAAATAAGCGGGCACGGTAATTACCGCACGACTCACTTCTTGACCGATATAATCTTCAGCTGTTTTCTTCATTTTTTGAAGAATCATCGCACTGAGTTCTTGAGGCGTATACAAACGACCATCAATATCAACACGAGGCGTGTCATTATCCCCTTGAGCTACTTTATACGCCGCTCTTTTTGCTTCTTGAGACGATTCAGAGTATTTATTTCCCATGAATCGTTTGATCGAAGAAATCGTTTTTGTTGGGTTAGTCACCGCCTGTCTTTTGGCCGGATCACCAACTTTAATTTCTCCACCTTCTACAAAGGCAATGACCGAGGGGGTTGTTCTTTTACCCTCTGCATTGGGGATTACAGTAGGTTCACTACCCTCCATTACAGAGACACATGAATTGGTAGTTCCTAAGTCTATTCCAATTATTTTACTCATAATATTTATCTTAACAATTAAGGATTGCGATTTTAGTTCGCCTGTGAAAAGTCAAGTTTCATGCCATAGGCCTCCATATGACAGCCTGTCAGTAGACCAACATTAAAATTGTTAGCTTTGGCGGAATTTTGGGCTTAAGTGGCTGACAAAAAATACAAAGAGGCCAGAAAAATTCTTTAGTTTTACACTCTGTATGAATCAAATTCTCTACTATATTCTTTACCCAGTTTTATGGCTGTTCTCAAAGTTGCCTTTTAGGGTGCTCTACGGGATTTCTAGCTTTTGCTACTACCTATTGTATTATGTGGTGGGATACAGAAAAAAGGTCGTTCTAGCGAATCTAAAATTGGCCATACCAGGTTTATCAGCTGAAGAATATGAAAGACTGAGTAAACTCTTTTTTCGACACATGTGTGATTTGATTGTGGAGAGCCTCAAGAGTCTTACCATTTCAGAAAAAGAATTGCGCAAGCGCTTTGTTTATGAAAATCTAGAGTATTGTGATGAATTGCATGAAAAAGGGCTCAGCACCTTTATTATGTGCGGTCATTACGCGAGTTGGGAATGGAGTTTTATGATGCCCATGCTGGTTCCTTTTCATGGAATCGGCGTTTATAAAAAATTAAAAAATCCTCATTTCGATCGCTTGGTTAGACGTATAAGAGGTCGTTTTGAAGGCGTATTGGTCCCGAATAAAGAGATCCGTCAATATCTGAATCAGTGTAATGAAAATGGAGTAAAAACCATGACCATGATCATTTCTGATCAATCCCCAAAATCAAAATCATTTCGGCATAGTTTTGAATTCTTAGGCCACGAAACCCCATTTTTTACTGGTACGGAAGACATGGCGCGCAAAATGAATTATGCACTGATTTATCTAAAAATTGAAAAGGTGAAACGCGGGCATTACAAAGGAACCGTAGTTCCCATTAGCGAAGACGCTAATGCCGAAGCGCCCGGTGCGATTACCCGAAAATTCATCAAGGCCTTGGAAGAACAAATACGGAAAGAGCCTCAATATTACCTTTGGTCACACAAGCGCTGGAAACATCATGCAGCCTTCCAAAAGCTCATGGGTTAATCAATGTAAGGCCTCTTTATCCAAGAATTTAAGATTTAAATTCCCGCCAATTCTTTTAACTCATTGACAAATCGAAGGGCTAAATCATCAGCGCTCTGTTGATCTGTCGCTTCAGTGTATATGCGGATAATCGGCTCTGTATTACTCTTGCGCAAATGGACCCAAGAATTTTCAAAATCTATTTTTACTCCATCTACGGTATTGACTGATTCACTGGCTTGATAGGTTTGCGCAATGGTTTCCATGAGTTGATCGACGTCCAATTCTGGAGTCAAAGCCACTTTATTTTTACTCATGGCATAAAATGGATAACCGGCCTTTAACGTACTGACAGCAATATCAAGATGAGCCAAATGACTTAAAAACAAGGCAATACCCACCAAACTATCCCGTCCGTAGTGCAACTCTGGGTAGATAATTCCTCCATTACCTTCACCACCAATAACCGCTGAGGTTTCTTTCATCATGGTAACGACATTGACCTCACCCACAGCACTGGCTTGGTAACGCCCTCCTTTGGAATGCGTTACATCGCGCAAGGCGCGTGAGGAAGAAAGATTAGAAACCGTATCTCCTGGGTTTTTTGAGAGCACATAGTCCGCCACAGCAACTAGGGTGTATTCTTCACCAAACATATCCCCTTTTTCATCCACTATCGCTAATCGATCAACATCGGGATCAACAACAAAACCCATATGGGCCTTATGCTGAACCACAGCCTGCATCAAATCGGTTAAATGCTCTTTTAGTGGTTCAGGATTATGGGGAAATTGACCATTCGGGGTGCAATGAATTTCTATGGGTTCAACGCCCAGCGCTTTGAGCAGTCTTGGAACGGCAATGCCTCCCGTTGAATTGACTGCATCTACCACCACCTTAAAATTTTTGGATTTTATGGCCGGCACATCAACCAATGGCAAAGCCAATATAGCCTCAATATGCTTGTCGATATACGTATCGTTTGGGGTGATCATGCCTAGATCATCTACAGCACTAAATTCAAATCGCTCATTTTGTGCGAACTCAAGAATAGAAGCCCCTGCCGCCGCATCTAAAAATTCTCCTTTGTGATTAAGAAGCTTCAAGGCGTTCCATTGTTTGGGATTATGACTCGCTGTAAGTATAATTCCGCCCTGAGCAGATTCCATAGGAACAGCAACCTCAACGGTTGGGGTCGTGGAAAGACCAAGATCGATTATATTTATTCCTTGCCCAATTAAGGTTTGCATCACCAAAGACTGAATCATATCGCCTGAAGGGCGCGCATCACGGCCAATAACAACTTTGTAGGGCCCACTGGGATAAACCCCTTTAAGCCACTGCCCGTAGGCCGCTGCAAATTTAACAGCATCAACAGGGGTTAAATTTTCTCCTACAGTTCCACCAATGGTTCCACGAATTCCAGAAATTGACTTAATCAGGGTCATAATTTTTGTTTATCGGTTTTATTAAGGGTGTAAAATTACGGATTATCTGAGCATTATTTTTTCCCTAATTTTAATCCGTGAATTTTTTAGCACACATATATCTCTCAGGTGAAGATCCTGAAGTACAAATCGGCAATTTTATGGCCGATGCTGTAAAAGGAAACAGTTATAGAAATTTTAATCCAAAAGTACAGTCTGGAATACTTTTACATCGTTTTATCGACAGCTATACGGACGCCCATCCCGTATTTCGTAAAAGTAAAAGTCGATTACACGGAAAACAATTTGGCCATTTCTCTGGGGTGATTATGGACCTATTTTACGATCATTTTTTAGCGGCCAATTGGAGCGAATTTCACTCTAAACCCCTTGAGGATTATGCTGCAGAATTTTACCAAGTCATTTCCCAGTATAAGGAGACAACACCCGAGCGAACTCAGCACCTCATCCCATACATGATCAGTCAAAATTGGCTTTTGCAGTACCAAAGTATTGAGGGATTAAACACTATTCTTGGCCAAATGAATCGCCGCACCAAAGGCCGTTCAAATATGGATCAGGCTGCAGAAGAACTCCAAAAGTATTACCATTTATTCGAGATGGAATTTTTCGATTTTTTCAAAATGATTCAAAAAGAAGCCTCCGCTGAATTAAACCGTTTAACGATTTAGCCTTGCGGTCCAAATGGGCAAAGCCCCAACTTTGATGACAGGGTAAATGACCATTTTATTTTGCGGACCATAAAAAGTTTTTCATTAGTTTCATACTCATGATACTACAGTTTTTTATGCGCAATGTAAGCATTGGCGCGATGATTATTCTATTGGGCGCGGGATGTCAACAAAAGACCCCCTTGGCGCCAAATATTCTTGGGGTAACAGCAGAAAATGCGATGGTGGTCTCTGCGCGTAAGGAAGCTTCCGCAATAGGATTGGCTGCAATGGCGCAAGGCGGAAATGCCTTTGACGCTATGTTTGCCACAGAATTGGCCTTAGCCGTGGTTTATCCTTATGCGGGTAACCTGGGTGGTGGCGGATTTATGGTTTATCGTCTGGCTGATGGATCAACAGGAAGTCTCGATTACCGAGAAATGGCACCTAGTGCAGCCCATCGCGATATGTTTTTAGATAGCTTGGGCAATCACGATACCGCCAAAAGTACAGTCGGGGGACTTTCTATCGGCGTTCCTGGAACGATTAAAGGCATCTTTGCTGCCCAAAAAAAATTCGGTCTTCTCTCTGTTGAGGCCCTAATGAATCCAGTTATTGAGCTCGCCGAAAAAGGCTATGTCGTAACCCAGAAACAAAGCGAGCGTTTAGCCCAGTATCGCGAGATTATCAGACAAACGACCGGGACCCAAAGCCTGTATACTCAAGATATCAGTCCAGGCGACACCATTAAAAATACCGCCCTGGCCCAAACCTTAAGACGCTTGAGAGATGAAGGCCAAGAGGCCTTTTACCAGGGCGATCTGGCCGAGCACATGAGCGCTTATATTCAGACTAAAGGCGGAGTGATTCAAAGTGAGGACTTTGAGCAGTACAAGGTCCATTGGAGAGACCCTATCCGTTTTCAATATGAAGATTTGACCATTACCTCTATGGGCCCTCCTTCAAGTGGTGGAATTTGTCTCGGACAAATCATGGGGATGCTCGAACCCTATAACTTTGAAAATTTAGATCATAATAACGCCCTTTACATTCAACACCTAACCGAGGCTGAACGTCGGGCTTATGCGGATCGAAGCCATTATTTGGGCGATCCAGATTTTGTCTCAATACCCACGGAGCAGTTACTCAGCCGCCCTTATTTAGATCAAAAAATGGCCTCCTTTAATCCTGAGCGAGCGACTGCATCAGAACATATTTCACACGGGACTTTAATCGGTAATGAGAGCGATGAGACCACCCACTACTCTATTGTAGACCCTTTTGGCAATGCTATTTCGGTGACCACCACAATTAATGGGGCCTACGGCTCAAAATTATTTGATCCTGAACTCGGATTCTTTTACAACAACGAAATGGATGACTTTAGTGCAAAACCCGGCACGCCCAATATGTTTGGTTTAGTGGGC
>RFXU01000003.1 GCA_009921505.1 Flavobacteriaceae bacterium | reverse complement strand
ACAGGGAAGTTAAGCCCGACTGCGCCGATGATACTGCATTCCTGTGGGAAAGTAGGTCGCCGCCTTCTTCTAAGCCCGCTATAGTAATATAGCGGGCTTTTTTTTTGCTAAATTTGTAATGAATTTGTTGAATTAAGTTTTACGATAGGTATTTTACTTTATGAATAAAAAACTGTTATCCCTTAGTCTATTCTTTATCATAAGTGTTTTCAAGATAACTGCTCAAGATGTTATTGCGGTTATTAATGAGCCCAATATTGTTTTATTAGATCCTTTTGATGGGTCGATTATAAATCCTTCCTTCATCGATTTAACACCTTTAAATCAGGGTCAGCCAAAAGACATCACTCAAGTTGGGGAGGAAATTTGGATTACTGATCAAACTGCGGATCGTATAGATCGCTTTGATTTGACAGGTGTTTATTTGAGTACCATCGATACGGGCCTTGATAATATAAAAGGATTGTCGGTTATAGGTAGTGAAGTTTGGGTGACCAATGCTGGCACGAACAACGGAGCACCAGGTTCAGCTATAGTGCGACTGGATTACCAAGGGAATGTTTTGGGTAATTTACCGACTGTAGGTTCATCTTTTGATATTCTCGATGTTGGAAATAATGAAGTCTATATCTCTTATATAGGTAATGATACCCGAATTGAAAGACGGGATTATCAGGGCAATTTGTTGGGGGACTTAGTACAGACGGGAGTGGTCACGTTTATTCAACAATTGGAACTAGCTCCAAACAATAATTCTGTTTTTGCCGCTGTATTTAGTAATAATGGAGCAAATATTGCGGGGCTATATGAATTCAGTCGCGTGAATGGGACTATTGTTGATTTCTGGCAAGAGGGGAGTTTACGCGGCGTAATGCCATTAGGTAACGGTCAAATATTAGTCAGTGCCGGAACCAATTACGGCGTAAAGATATTGGATCCATCAAGTGGCAATACGACCCAATTATGGCCGGAGTCCTCACAATATTTTACCAAACTAAACCTATCGCCCTGTAACACCCCACCGACTCCAGTTGGTGCTGCGAATCAAACGTTTAATGAAGGCGCTACTATTGAGGACATTGTGGTTGATCCTAGCGATGTAATTTGGTTTGCCACAGAATCCGATGCCTTAAATAATACAAATCCATTAGCCCCAGGGACACTCCTTGATAATGCTACTTATTATGCCATACAAATTGTAGATGGTTGTCCGAGTCTACCACTGGCGGTTACGATTACAATTAATGTCCTGGGAATATCTGAATGGGCGGATGGAGTCATAAAAATTGCTCCAAACCCAGCTGCTAATGTGGTTAATTTCAGCGCTTCAAACTTCGTTCAGCATTTTAGTGTATTTAATAATATGGGTCAAATGCTTATAGAAGACTCCGTTCAAGGTTTTGAAGGGCGTATCGATGTTTCTTCCTTACCCAGTGGAGTATACTTTATTAAATTTTCCGGTAAAAAAGGTGAAAAAACACTTGAGCTGATGCGGCAGTAGATCTTTCTGCTCACCCTATTACTCGTGAGGGGTGTTATGATGATCTATCCTTGATCCGCTAATGGTCAAAAAAGACGGAGACAAACTTGCGTATGCCACGAAATAAAGTGTATATCGTTGCTGCAACACCAATAATCCCGAGGGGTAACACTACGTAAAGGGGAATTATATTTTTGTTGATAAAGGCAAAATTCAACAAGTAGGTACTTATGACTAAAAGTATTAAGCCAAAACCCAGTATTTTGATGGCTTGAATGAGCACTGACTTTTTATTCATTGGAGTGTTTTTAAAGCTTCTCGCACACTGCCATGCGTCTTAATCAGTGCTATCGCATGTTCTCTGGTAATCTGACCAAAATCCATAAGCATAATAATACCGCGTTCTACGAGTTTATTGTTGCTCAATTGCATGTCTATCATTTTATTATCCTGCACACGCCCCAATTGTATCATCGTTGTCGTGGTAATCATATTGAGTATGAGTTTTTGCGCTGTACCTGCTTTGAGTCTCGTACTGCCCGTAAGAAATTCTGGCCCCACATTAACTGCAATGGGAAAGTCAGCAATGGCTGCGAGTGGACTGTCTAGGTTACAACTTATTCCTCCGGTTACAATTCCATTTGATTTACACATATTCAGCCCTTCTACGACGTAGGGGGTACGCCCTGAGGCTGCGATACCGATAACCACATCATTTTTAGAAATTCCATGGTCTTGTAAATCAATCCACGCCTGGGTTGCACTGTCCTCTGCAAATTCTACGGCCTTTCTAATGGCACCATCGCCGCCAGCGATTAGTCCAATAACTAAATCGTGCGGCACTCCAAAGGTTGGTGGACATTCACTGGCATCAAGTATGCCTAAACGGCCACTTGTCCCTGCGCCGATATAAAATAGCCGCCCGCCTTGTTTCATTTTTTCAACAATAACAGAGACGATCGCTTCAATCTCAGGAATAACCGCATTTACGGCTAAAGGGACCTTTTGGTCCTCTTCATTCATTAAATATAGGAGTTCAGAAATAGATTTTTTTTCTAAATCTCTGTGGAGTGAATCGGACTCGGTAGTGCTGGTTGGCAACAAAATAATAGTTTAGAGTCATGAAGATAGTTAAACCTAATTCAAACTAAAAGCTTCGCCAGTTAATTTATTCTACTACTATGCTCTCACGATACTCTTGAACCAAAGCAAAATAACCTAAGGCGTAGTTATCTGGGTTATTGACATTATTGTAATTGTTATTGTTGTCAATATCGGTGGCATTAATCAAATTTCCTCGCACCGAAACCGCAGGGGAGGCAAAAGGCCCAAAACCGCCTTCATTTTGTTCGCGCAGGAGATTCATATAATTAAAAAAGTCTCGATCAATCCCCATGATACTTACTGTTAGGATTTCTCCCGGATCAAATTCCTCATCGTAGAAATAAGAGAATGCAAACTGTTGTCCATCGTAAAAGACGTCTTCAGAGGCAAAAAAGTCTCCATTTCCATAATCAAATAAATAATAGTCCTGACGATCCCCAATATCAGAGTATTGAACGAGCAATTCTGTCGATTCCTCTGAAAATAAACTGCCGTCACCAATAGTCAATTGATCAATGGGTACAGAGTATTGCATGCGTGATTCAGCGACATAAAGCTCGCCCTGATAATCAATTTGTAGAAACCAGCGATCTCGGGCAAGTTCTTGTGTTGAAAATACTTGCTGGTAAACACCAGATCCTGGTTCGGTTTCATCGAGAACCTGATCAGTATTATTGCCGGGGTTATCAAGGTTACTTAGAGTCATTTGGTCAACTGAAACCGGTGCGATTTCTCCAAAGAAATCACTTGTCTGTCGCACTTCAATCGAGACGAGTGTTGTGCTCTCAGAGGTGTCAATACGTACTAAAGCATCTACAATAAGCTTAGGCTCTTGACTTGGGAGGTCCACTGTAATTACTTCTTGACATGAAGTCCATAGAAGAGAGAAAATAGATAATGTAAAAATTAATCGCTTCATGGCTTAAAATTTAAAATTATAAGTAACCGCTGGAACAAGGCCAAAAATGGAGGTGCGTACGGCCTCATTAACCCCGGTATCAGCGTTTTGCCTAAAATTAATCGACGCCGCATTCATTCTGTTGTAGACATTGTAAATGCTGAAGACCCACTCACTCTGATACAGGGCATTTGATTTACGCTTAGGCGTATAGGTGGCCGATAAATCTATTCTGTGGTAATCAGGTAACCTCTGTTCATTGCGCAAACCATAATAAGGAACCACTATACCTTGAAAATCAAATTGTCCGATGGGATAATTAGTAGGCAGACCGGTTTGATAAATAAAATTGCTGTTTATTTTCCAGCGATCGTTCAAGGTATATGTACCATATATGGATAAATCGTGCGGCTTATCATAAGGGGTATTATACCACTGGCCATTATTGATCCCAATTTCATTTTCATTTCTAGGCGATGTTTTCTGCTCACTTTTTGATAAGGTATAGGCAATCCATCCTTGGAAAGCACCTTGGTTTTTGCGCAATAAAACCTCAAGTCCATAAGCACGTGCGTTACCATCTAGAATGACTTGTTCAATAGCATTGTTGGCGATTAAATTAGCCCCATCAATGTAGTCAATTCGGTGACGAACATCCTTATAATAGGCCTCGACTTCAAGGGAATAAGCACGGTCCTTCAAAAAACTAAAGACCCCGACAGCGTATTGATCAAGGCGCTGTGGTTTAACATAAGGGCCGCTCGGAGTCCAAACATCAAGCGGAGTGGGACTGCTGGTATTGGACAATAGGTGTAAGTACTGTGAAAGCTTTGTGTAACTCGCCTTGAGTGAAATATCGTCTGTTATCGTGTATGAGGCGGCAATACGCGGCTCCCAATTGCTATAGGTTTTTAATCGCTCCCAGCGATCCACACGAATGGTTTCGATGGGATCTGCCTCTTTGTAAATAAGAAGAAACGGGTCAAAAGTCACTGGGGCATCATTGGCATAAAGCTGAAATTCATCTTGACCAAAACGCATAAAATGACTGCCACGTAGACCGACTTCAGCCCTTAAGCGTTGTGAAATTTCCCACTCCACGTCTATATATAGAGCCGCTTCATTAGCATATTTTTGCGTGAGTTGATCCGCGACAATTCCCGAGTCTGGTCTGTTGGGAATTATCTTTCCAGGATTAAAACCATAGTAGATATTTTGAAGCCCATAATTGAGCTGCAAACCTTTACTTAAATAGTGATTGAAATCGTATTTAAGATTGAAATTCTCTATACCAGAATCCCATTTGAACCCAACAAAATCGAGTTCTAAACCATAATAATAATTGGAATAAATTAAAGACAAATTTGAAAAGAGCTTGTCTGAAAAGTTATGATTCCATCGGAAATTAATGACCGCATTACCATAACTATTGATAAAACTGTCTTGTATCCCGAAGTAATCTCTACCAAAATACCCTGATAAATAAAGACTGTTGCTATCGTCTATTTTATAGTTGATTTTAGTGTTTAAATCATAAAAATAAGCCGTGTTCTCGATGTCGAATAAAGGAAGAAATAAATGCGCATAGGAACCACGACCACCGACTAAAAAGGCAGCTTGATCCTTTTTTATCGGGCCTTCGACCAAAAGACGACTGGCTACCGCACCGATACCACCACTCATTTTGAAATTTTTACTATTTCCTTCTTTTTGATAGATATCTAATACCGAAGAAACTCGTGATCCATAGCGCGCCGGAATACTTCCTTTATAAAGCTTAAGGTCTTTAATGGCATCTGGATTAAATACCGAAAAGAAACCAAATAGGTGGGAGGAATTAAAAATAGTCGCCTCGTCCAGTAAAATCAAGTTCTGATCGACAGCACCACCACGCACATTAAATCCCGAAGCCCCTTCACCGGCGTTACTCACCCCAGGTAATAACAATAGTGACTTAATTACGTCAGCTTCACCTAGAACGACTGGAATATTTTTTATGGTTTGCGCTGTGAGACTATTGACACTCATTTGAGGAGTGGTAATGTCGAGGGCCTCTACATCCGCTTTTATGACCACCTCATCAAGTTCTTCTGCATTTTCCCCAAGAGCCACATCGATCACCATAGAAGCATTTAACTCAATACTTCTTCGTTCGAAGGTATAGCCCAAAGTGCTGTAAATCAATTCATGAGCGCCTTGCGGTAAAGTAATGGAATAAAATCCGTAAGCATTCGTGATGACCCCAGCGCGAAGTTCAGGAATCAAAACATTGACGCCAATTAGCGTTTCTCCTGTATTCAGGTCAGTAACCACCCCACTTATGGTGTATTCTTGTTGACCAAAGGCATTGACTATTCCTAGGCAAAAAAGCAAGGCAAATAGACCGCTAAATAGTCGGTTTTTGCGCTCTTTTTGAAAGAGGGCAAATCGTATGTGTTTGTATTTCATGTTTTATGCGTCTACGCCATTAAATTCCTTTGAGTATTTGATTAAAGGTTAGGCTGCACTGCATATGCTGGGTGACCGCTTGAATATCTGGGGCGTAATAGCCATTTATATCTACGGGATGTCCCTGCACTTGGTTGAGTTCGTTTACGATGGTTTGCTCCTGCGTTAATAAGCTTTTAGCAATAGGACTAAAGTGTTCGCTTAAGGCTTGATCTTTATCTTGATGGGCCAAAGCCTCAGCCCAATAAAGAGCAAGGTAGAAATGACTGCCCCGATTATCTAATTCGTGCACTTTACGCGAGGGAGACTTTTGCTGATCGAGTAATTTTTCTGTGGCTTTATCAAGGGCCTCTGCCAAAATAATGGCTTTTTGGTTATTGTTTTTTTCACCAAAATGTTCAAAAGACACAGCGAGCGCCAAAAATTCTCCGAGAGAATCCCATCTGAGGTGATTTTCTGAAGTGAATTGAGAGACATGTTTTGGCGCAGAGCCTCCAGCGCCCGTTTCGAATAAACCACCACCGTTCATTAAGGGAACAATGGATAACATTTTAGCACTTGTTCCTAACTCCAAAATTGGAAATAAATCGGTCAAGTAATCACGCAGTACGTTCCCCGTAACCGATATTGTATTTTCCCCGCGGGCCAAACGCTCCAGGGTATATTCTGTAGCTTTTTGAGGTGCGAGAATTTTTAACTCTAAATTTTTGGTGTCATGATCTTCGAGGTAAAGATGAACTTTCTTGATTAACTCAAAGTCATGCGCACGTTGCTCATCTAACCAAAACACAGCTGGCCAACCGGTGGCTTTCGCTCTTGAAACGGCTAATTTAACCCAATCTTGAACTGGAGCATCTTTAACCTGACACATCCTGAAGATATCTCCAGCTTGAACTTGAAATGCAAATACCGTATTGCCCTGCTGGTCTAAAACCTGAATTTGACCCGCGAGGTCTATCTCAAATGTTTTATCATGAGAACCATATTCTTCAGCTTTTTGAGCCATTAAGCCAACATTGGGGACGGTTCCCATTGTAGCTGGATCAAAGGCACCATGTGCCTTGCAAAAATCGATAGTCGCTTGATACACCCCAGCATATGAACTGTCCGGGATAACGGCTAATGTGTCTTGGACAGCCCCATCTTTATCCCACATCTGACCCGAGTTGCGGATCATGGCAGGCATCGAGGCGTCGATAATTACATCGCTCGGTACGTGGAGATTCGTGATTCCTTGGTCCGAATTTACCATCGCGAGGTCAGGACGATTGTTGTAACAATCCTTTATACTTTTTTCTATAGCGTTTTTTTGATCCTGTGGAAGATTTTGAATTTTACTGATTAGATCACCAAATCCATTGTTTACGTTTACGTTTAAATCTTTGAAAACGCTTCCGTATTGTTCAAAAACTGGCGCGAAGAACGTTTTTACCGCATGACCAAAGATGATAGGGTCGCTTACCTTCATCATGGTCGCCTTCATATGTAATGAGAGTAAAAGCTTTTCATTTTGCGCCTGATCAATCGAGTCGCTCAAGAATTTTGTTAATTCTTGGCGCTGCATTAATGACGCATCGACGATTTCTCCCTGAAGGACCTTAATATTATCTTTTAAAAACGTTTGCGCTCCTGTATCGGATTTTAACACAATACTCAAGGCATTGGGCTCAGCAAAAGTCTTTGATTGTTCATTGTGAAAAAAGTCCCCACGGTTCATGGTGGCTACTCTGGTCTTTGAGCCCTCCTGCCAAGCGCCCATCTTGTGGGGGTGCTTTTTAGCGAAATTTTTCACGGCCATTGGTGCTCGGCGGTCGCTATTTCCCTCTCTTAAGACGGGATTAACCGCGCTTCCTTTTATTTTGTCGTAGGTTGCTTTAATGGCCTGTTCCTTATCGTTTTGTGGCTGATGAGGATAATCAGGAATGGCATAGCCTTTATTTTGAAGTTCTTCAATGGCACTTAAAAGCTGAGGCATCGAAGCACTTATGTTTGGAAGTTTTATGATGTTTGCCTCGGGTCGTTTTGCCAATTCTCCCAACATGTGCAGCGCATCTGTTGTTTTTTGGTCTTCATTCAGATAATCGTTGAAGCTAGCCAAAATACGCCCCGCTAAAGAAATATCTGCCGTATCAATATTTATTCCAGCGTGTTTTGCAAATTTCTGAACCACTGGTAAAAGTGAATAGGTGGCTAAAAAAGGAGCTTCGTCGGTAATGGTATAATAGATATCAGGGGTTGAATTCATTGTGCTGTGCGTTTAGCAATTAGGAGTTCTTTAAAGGCTTGCAAATATAGTGAATAGGGATGAAGGCCTCAAAAAAATGAAGCAGAAGCGTAATGCAAAAAAACGCTTTTTTTGAGCCTAAGTAGAGGGGGCCAAAAACAAGAAAAGCCATATCATCGTACGAATACTTTGATATGGCTCCTTGTGAGTCTAGCCGTTACCAATTAACCTTTACGGTTTGAAGCAGGTTTATTAAACCCCCGCAATTGTGACTTGCTTTTTAAGCGACATTCCCAAAAGGATTTTGAGGTTTGATAACAGGGGCATGATAACTAAATCTTGCTCCTGACACACCTGAGGTTTTTTCTTTTGGGCTTTCGTCCTTAGATACATTGCTGCTTCTAATAAACTTTTCAGCCTCGTTGAATCCTCTTTTTGATGCGTTGAACATGGCTTTCTGTAATTCTGTTCTATTTCTAGTCAGATATTACTGTTTCGCTGACTTTTGCAGGCTCTATTGCTAGTGCTTTTGCTGGTGGCAGCTTTTGCCGATCAATTTTCTCAAACTTCGCCTTGAAGGGGAACCGACTCACCTTTCAATAAAAAGGCCAAAATCCCCTAGTGCAGAAATTGACTTTTTTCATGAAAGTATATTTAAGAACGTTGCTTAATATCGCAGCGATTAGTCTCGCTTTGATGGTTCTAAAGTACTGAGCTTTTTGAATTTACAAAATTTTTGAAGGGGGTAAATAACAACAGCTTTTTAACTGGGGTTATCAACAATTGTAAATAACAAAGGCAGCCCTTATCTGGACTGCCTTTAGAAGTTTTGGCTGAATAAAAACTAGTATTTCTTTTCTTTAATTCTAGCTTTTTTACCGGTCAATTCTCTGAAGTAGTAGATACGTTTTCTACGGACACTACCGCGTTTGTTGACTTCAATTTTTTGTAATGCTGGTAAATTAATTGGGAAAATACGTTCTACACCAATAGTACCTGACATTTTTCTGATGGTAAAAGTTTTTGAACTTCCTGTTCCTTTTACCTGAATTACGACTCCGCGGAAAAACTGAGTACGCGTTTTTTCACCTTCACGGATTTCGTAGTAAACCGTAATGGTATCTCCCGCTGAGAACTCAGGAAATTCCTTTTTTGTTACGAATTCGTCTTGAACAAATTTGATTAAAGATTCCATGTTTTATGCATCTTGTTTAGTTTGCGCAACATTCACGTCTATCGCCAGAGGTTATCGCAAATCGTGGGCAAAAATAGTTAAAAATGCATGACCTGCAAGGCTTTGACTAAAATAATTGGAATTTATTATCGGAATGCGCCTTTGGTTTTTGCACAAGAGTATTCAATAGATGAATTATTGAATATCCCTCTGGATTATTCTTCCTGCTGATGCTTTGACCAAAGATCTGGTCGTCTAGTTTTGGTTCGTTCTATGGCTTGGTCTTCACGCCATTGATCAATTTTTTTACTGTCTCCGCTGAGCAGTATTTGAGGAACGTCCCAACCATTGTATTGGGCAGGTCGGGTATAAATAGGAGGAGCGAGTAAATCATCTTGAAATGAGTCCGTCAGAGCACTGGTCTCATTGCTGAGTACCCCAGGTATAAGGCGTATTATGGCATCACAAACCACACTTGCCGCAAGTTCACCTCCGCTGAGCACAAAATCTCCTACTGAAATTTCACGGGTGATAAAATGATCGCGAACCCTTTGGTCTACCCCTTTATAATGCCCGCATAAGATGATAAGGTTCTTTTTTAAGGAGAGCTCATTGGCCGTTTTTTGCTCAAAGCGAGAGCCGTCCGGGGTCATATAAATGATTTCGTCATAATCCCGCTCTTTTTTCAGGCGACTAATGCATTTGTCTATGGGCTCAATCATCATAACCATTCCTGCGCCACCCCCAAATTGATAATCGTCAATTTGTTTGTAGGTATTTGTGCTGTAATCCCGTAAGTTGTGAAAATGAATCTCAACGAGTCCTTTTTCAATAGCGCGTTTAAGAATCGATGCTTCGAAAGGACTGCGCATGAGTTCGGGTAATACGGTAATGATATCTATGCGCATTTCTGTGCTGCTCTTAAAGGTTATCCAATAGGTATTCTGTCCATGACAGTGTTGGTGTTGCAAACTTAGAAAATAAATGCGCAATAGCATCCTTGCAATGAGTGTCATATGCTTTTTATCTGGTGGATCATGAATTATTAATGAAGTTTGTTATCTTTAGTTCATCGACCAATTAAAACAACGCAATCCATGAAAAGAAGATCCTTTATACAGAAATCTGCAGCAGCCTCTGCGGCCTTTACTATTGTTCCGAGTTTTGTCCTTGGAAAGTCTCACGTAGCTCCTAGTGACACATTATATATAGGCGCCGTCGGAGTTGGAGGACGCGGTGAAAGTGTCGTTAGAGAATTATATGAAACAGGCAGAGTGAAATTTGTTGCCTTGTGTGATGTCGATGACAAACGGGCAAAAAATTCATATGATGCGCATCCAGAGGCCAAACGCTACAGAGATTTCCGTCATTTATATGATAATCATCTTGGAGAAATGGATGCCGTTATGGTGGCCACGCCTGATCATACCCATGCCACCATAGCTTTGCCCTTCATGCGCGAAAAAAAACATGCCTATGTTGAAAAACCATTGACGCATAATATTAATGAAGCCAGACTCATGGCTGAGGTGGCCGCCCAGATGGGGATCGTTACCCAAATGGGGAATCAAGGATCCTCAGGAGACGGAATTAGAACGGCTCAAGAATGGATTGATGCCGGCGTTATCGGTAAAGTACACCGTGTTGATTGTTGGACCAATCGCCCTGTTTGGCCGCAAGGGTTTAAACACATCACCACAGCAGACCCTATTCCAGAGACCTTAGATTGGGATCTGTGGCTCGGTCCAGCCGCAATGCGTCCGTATAACGAAAATTATTTACCCTTTAAGTGGCGTGGATTTTGGGACTTCGGTACGGGGTCAATGGGGGACATGGGATGCCATATTATGGAGACTCCATTTAAAATATTGGGATTAAAATTCCCGTATGAAGCAGAGGCGAGTTGTACCACCATTTGGTCGAATGACTTTGTTGAGGCCAATTACCCCGAGGCATGCCCTCCTTCATCTATTGTCCGTTTAAAATTTAAAAACAATCTACAAGATGATATCAGTTTAAACTGGTATGATGGGGGAATTATGCCTGATCTTCCGCCAGAACTCAAAGACGGTGAGATGCCCGGTGATGTTAGTGGAGGAAGTATTTTCCATGGTTCTGATGGTATTATGGTAACGGATACCTATTCGCGCAATCCTCGCTTACTGCCTTCAGAGCGCATGTTGGATTTTGTTGCGCCCGAGCAACGCTTAACCCGGGTGACCACGACCCATGCCGGTAACTTTGTTGAGGCCTGTTTAAACGGCGGTGAAACGTCTTCTCCGTTCTCCTACGGCGGCCCGCTTACAGAGGCTGTGCTTATGGGTAATTTAGCCATAAAAGGCTTCCAGTATAAAGTCCTCAAAGAGGGTAAAGGTCCAAACGATTGGTCCCCTTACAACTATCCTGGACGTAAAACCATCTTATGGGATGGAGAGGCCATGCGTGTAACGAATTGGGATTACGCCAATAAGTGGGTCAAAGGAAGTTACCGAGAAGGCTGGGCCCTTTAAGTCGATAATGATATAGATCCGACCAGACAGGACTGGCTTTGTCCATTAGTAATAAGTAAATCGGCGGGCTTCTGTTATATAACGTGCTAAACGGATTACCTGATGGCTGTAGCCGTATTCATTGTCGTACCAGACATATAAGATAACATTTTTACCATCAGGACGTACAATAGTGGCGTGGCTGTCAAAAATAGATGGGGCAGAGGAGCCGATAATGTCACTTGAGACCAGTTCGTTATTTAAAGAATATTTGATTTGCTCGACAAGCGGACCTTCTAAGGCATTTTTTTTGATCAGTTCATTAAGGGCCTCTGGACTTGTCTCTTTTTCAAGATTTAAATTGAGAATCGCCAGAGATCCGTTAGGCACGGGCACGCGGATCGCATTTGACGTAAGTTTGCCATCAAAATGGGGAAGGGCACGACTGACCGCCTGCCCCGCTCCGGTCTCGGTAATAACCATATTAAGTGCGGCAGCACGACCACGACGGTATTTGCTGTGCATATTGTCTACTAAATTTTGGTCATTGGTATAAGCGTGAATGGTTTCTAAATGCCCATTAATGACTCCGAGATGATCGTCTACGACTTTTAAAACTGGGGTAATGGCATTGGTGGTGCAAGATGCAGCTGAAACGATCGGTGTATTTTTAGGGCTGTGTTCTAAATGGTTTACCCCATAGACGATGTTTGGGATGCCTTTTCCTGGTGCGGTGAGCAAAACACGTGCGGCGCCTTTTGAAGTTAAATGGCGACTGAGTGCCTCATGATCGCGAAAGGCTCCAGTATTGTCGATGACTAAAGCATTTTTTATCCCGTATTGCGTATAGTCTATTTCTTCAGGGCCATTGGCAGAAATCATATGGACCGTCGTGCCGTTGATGACCAAAGCATTGTTTTTTAGATCTACAGCGACAGTTCCAGGGAAATCTCCATGGACAGAATCGTATTGCAGTAACGAAGCTCTTTTTTCTAAGGTATTTTGATCCATTTTGCCACGCGTCACAATAGCGCGCAGGCGCATCATATTGCCCTTTCCAGTGCGCGTCATTAATTCTCTGGCGACCAGGCGACCGATTCGCCCAAAACCATAGAGGACAACATCTTGCGGAACAATGGATTTTTGTTTTTTAGCTCCCTTAAGTTTTTGACTGACAAAGTCAACACAACTTTGCTCTGTATGACTGCTGAGTTGAAATTCGTGTGTGAGTTTACCAATATCGATTTTAGCTGCGGGAAGATTTAATTGTAAAATCGCTTTGGCTATATCTACGCTTTCAAATATTGAAATTGATTTACCCACAAAGGCCCCAGCATATTCATGAAGGTTGAGAATTTCACTTACGTTGCGATCCAATAGTTGATTCCTGAACAAAACAAGTTCAATGGAATGCTCGTACCATAAGTCACTGATGTATTTAATGAGTTCAACGGTAGCTCGTCTTCGGTCGGTTTGAAAGGAAAGTTCTTTTTTGTAGGTCTGATCAAAATTCATGAGAAAATTGGCTTTGGTTGTGTTTATTTTGGGGGCAAAATTAGATAACTAAAACGTTTTCGTAAAATAAATGCGAAAAAAAACACTGGAGCTAATAATCAAAGCTAACTCCAGTGTTTATTTGGGTATGATTTAATCGCAGTATTGAAAAAAATGTGATAAATCAGTGGCGTTTAAAAGGACCCTTAGGGAAATTAAACCCTTTTGATGCTATAAATTATCGAAATAGTATCGAGCTTTTTTCTCCATTGCGATCATAAAACGTTAATTTCATGGGCCCGCCAAATTTATTCTCAACGGTATTTTTTAGATCGTCAATAGTATTTACTGCCACATCATTGACGTGGGTGATAATGGCGCCCTCAAGTCCTATGCTCAGGAGTTCTGAGTTATTGACGTTCGTCACGATCACTCCGTGATCCACGGAGCGTTTCTCCCGCTGCATTTTTGAGGTGTTTTTTACCGTCAAGCCTAAATCCGCAATAGTGTAGGTGTCAATTTTACGCAAGACGACATCTTTGGTCATTTCTTCACCTTTTCTGTTTAAGGTGAGTGAAACGATGTCATTGGGCCTTTTAGCGTTGAGATATCCTGTGAGATCTGAGAATTTATAAATACTGATGCCATCAATATTTTTGATTACATCGCCTTCTTTGAGTCCGGCTTGTTCTGCCCCGCTATCGGCTTCTACACTAGCTACATAGACTCCTTGCGTGTCATCCACGCCAAGCATTTGAGCCCGCTTGGCATCTAAACCACTGCCTTGGATGCCGAGAAAACCGCGCTGAACGTTTCCGTACTCCAGTAGATCTTCAATAACTTTTCTGGCCGTATTTGAGGGTACGGCAAATGAATATCCCACATAGGAACCAGTCTCACTGGTAATCGCGGTATTGATGCCAACGAGCTCTCCGTTTGTATTGACCAATGCACCACCGCTATTCCCGCGATTTACGGCAGCATCAGTTTGTATAAATGACTGTGGATTATTGTCAAATTCATTAAGGTCCCGCGCTTTTGCGCTGATGATACCGGCGGTCACGGTTGAGGTTAGATTAAAGGGGTTGCCCACTGCTAAAACCCATTGTCCAATCTTAACGGCGTCGGAGTCTGCAAAAGGGATATAGGGCAGGGGGTCGTCCGATTCAATTTTGAGCAGGGCAATATCCGTTTTCGGATCGGTTCCGATGACTTCAGCGGTGTAAATTCTGTTATCGTTTAGGGTCACTTCCAAATTTGTAGCCCGTTCAATAACATGATTGTTAGAGATAATGTAGCCGTCTGGACTTATGATGACCCCACTACCGGTACCGACCATGGCTCTTGGGGTGCCCCCACCAAAAAACAATTCCATCATATTGCCGGGTTGTCTCGATATTGAGGTATTTTTAACGTGGACTACCGCATGGACCGTTTTTTCGGCAGCAAGCGTAAAATCTGTGTCCAAAACTTCGGAGTTAATCGAGCTAAAATTAGTTTGTACCATGGGTACGGGACTCGCTGTAGGATTTGATTGATTTTTCTCCTGATAATGATCATAAACAGCAAGACTGGTGACTGCTGTTATCGCGCTAATTCCTAGGGTTGAAAAAAATCGCTTCATAAATTTTAAGTTTTTTTGTTTTAAAATTAACGACAGATTAAACGTTTGGATGTTAACAAATTTCTTAATTAACGACGATTTAACAAAGATTGAAAAGACTCTAGAGGCATTGGTTTTACTACTTTTGTAGTTATGGCAGTGCATTTTTATAAATACCACGGAACCGGTAATGATTTTATACTGGTGGACAACACAAAAGGAGCCTTTAGGGACCAGTCCGCTGAGCGAATTTCAAAATTATGTCATCGTCATTTTGGCATTGGTGCTGATGGGTTAATTCTTCTCGAATCCTCGACTCAAGCAGATTTCAAAATGGTTTATTTTAATGCTGATGGGCATGTGGGCAGTATGTGTGGCAATGGTGGGCGTTGTGTGACCCATTTGGCTCATGAATTGGGATACGTCGGCAATGAAGGCCTTTTTGAAGGTCCAGATGGCTTGCATCAATTTCGCGTGGGCCAAAACGAAATCAGTATTTCCTTGGGGAATGTATCCGAAATCAAGACGGTCAAACAAGGACTGTTTGTAGATACCGGATCTCCGCATTTGATATGTTTTCGCGATAACATACAGGATTTGGATGTCACCACACTTGGCCGTAAATTGAGAAATGAATTCGAACCCGGGGGCGTTAATGTGAATTTTGTTTGTAAAAATAATGATGGATACAGCATGCGGACCTATGAGCGCGGTGTAGAAGGGGAAACACTATCCTGTGGTACAGGAGCAACTGCTGTGGCGATTGCCATAATGGAAACGACAGCGGTTAATGAAGCGTCAATAGCTCTTGAGACCTTGGGGGGTGTTCTCACGGTTTCTTGTGTTCGTGACAATTCTGCCTATCTTGATATCTGGCTGACAGGTCCAGTAAGGAGGGTTTTTAAAGGAGAATTTCAGTGAATTTAATTGGTACAAATATTTTTTTGCGAGCCTTAGAACCTGAGGATCTGGATTATCTATACCGTACTGAAAATGATCCAGCATTTGCTCTATTTGGTGATCAACATCCTCCCTATAGTCGAAATCTCCTTAAGGCTTATATCGATCAGGCACACCAATCCATTTTTCAGTCGCAACAGCTGAGATTAGTCATCCATCACAAATTAACCAATCAGCCCATAGGACTGATCGATCTATTCGATTTTGATCCCAACAACAAACGGGTTGCTCTAGGAATTTTAATTAGTGAGCCATCATTTCGACAACAGGGTTTAGGGCAGGAAGCTGCGCGCTTAATGATCGATTATGCCTTTGATGCCCTGGATTGTCATCAAGTCTATTCGCTTATTGCGCCCGATAACAAAGCGAGTATTGGTTTGTTTATGTCCCTTTCATTTGAACAGGGTGCTCAGCTCAAAGGTTGGTGGAGCAAGCACAATGATGAATTTCAGGATATGCTGATTTATCAAAAATTTAGAGGTAAATAATGAGGTCAAAACGCGTTTTTTTAGGGGTAATGTTATTGACTGGTCTGGTCTTCATTGGGCGCTATACTTATCGTTTGATTTGGGCTGAAAACCTATCTTTGAATGAGGCCAAAGTGGATGTGTTTATTGGTTCTGAGCCAGACTTTGAGACGGTTTTAAACGCTGTAAGACCTTATATTACCCGTATGTCGGATTTTGAGTTAATGGCTCGTGTCAAAAGGCTTAAGGAATTTCCCAAGGCGGGAAGATATGTGTTAGAGCAGGGTATGAATAATAGTGAAATCATCGACGTACTCCGCAGTAAAAATGAACCAATATTACTCAAGTTCAATAATCAAGAGCGCATTGAGGACCTAGCCGGAGTCCTGGCACGAAAGATTGAACCTGATAGTTTAACCTTGCTTGAGGCTTTTAAAGATCCAGATTTTCTTGAAGTGGCTGGGGTATCTCCTGATCAACTCCTTAGTTTGTTCATCCCCAATACCTATGAAATATATTGGAATACGGATGCTGAACGTTTTAGACAAAGGATGCTTGGGGAGTATAAAGCCTTTTGGAATAAGAATAGACTAAAAAAGGCCAAAACTATTGGCTTAAGTCCTCTTGAGGTATCAGCGCTAGCCGCGGTAGTCCAAAAAGAATCGGTTAAGGTTTCAGAACGCCCAACGATCGCTGGGGTCTATTTAAATCGAATCCGACGTAATATACCCTTACAGGCAGACCCCACAGTAATTTATGCCAAAAAGAAAATGGATCAAGACTTTGAGCAAGTTATTCGTCGCGTACTCTATAAAGACTTAACCTTAGATTCGCCGTATAATACGTACAAATACAAAGGATTGCCACCAGGGCCCATTACCATGCCCGATATATCTTCAATTGATGCCGTACTTAACGCGGAATCTCATGGCTATTATTACTTTGTAGCAGATCCTGAGCGCCCAGGTTTCCACAGCTTCTCGAAGTCTTTAAGTGAACACAACGCAAAACGCAAGGATTACATCAAATGGATAAGTGCTCAAGGCATTAAACGCTAATTGATTGTATCGGCCCTGAAAGCGGCAGATTTTGCCACCACTTAAATTCTTCAGAAAGTATAATTAAGCAGCTGATAATCAAATAATTAAAATTTTACTTACTTTTGCGGGCCAATCTTAATTAACCTACGTTATGATTGACCTAAGACAAAAAGGGCTAGCTTCCCACTGGCTCGTTGGTATATTTGCCGGTCTGATGGGTTTTGTTGGAGTTTCTCGTTTCGATCAATCGAACAGAACATTTGACAATTTTGATGATGCTTCACTGTGTTATCATGTTCCTCTCAATTCCTCTAATAGTGCCCCACAGGACTCAAACCATGCTCCTGTATTAGACAATTCCTTTGTCGCATTTAAAGAGGCTTTGGCTTTCAAAGAATCTCGCGGTGATTATCAAGCCATAAATCGTCTCGGATATTTGGGTAAATATCAGTTCAATATCAATACGCTTTCTCTTTTAGGGATTCACGATAAAGAAAGATTTTTAGAGCAATCCGAGTTACAAGAGCAGGCTTTCTTCTGGTATACGGCAAGGAACAAATGGATTTTGAGAAAAGATTTGAAACGCAGTGTCGGAAGGCAAATAAAAGGTATTGAAATTACGGAGTCAGGAATTTTGGCGGCGGCTCATTTAGCTGGAGCAGGGAATGTTAAAAAGTACTTGCGTAGCGGGGGAAATTTTGATTTTGAAGATGCCTTCGGAACCAGTATAGAAGCCTATTTAAAAGACTTTGCGCATTACAATACATCGTCAATTCCTGCGCAAGATCAATGGATTGATCTATAAAATTGATCGTCTATTTTTTTATTTGGCCAGGAAAAGAAAGATGCAGGGCTTTTTGTGTAAATCGTGCGCCGCAGGTTGCCAAAGGTTTACTTCCTGAGATAAGATAAATTCATCTTGCAAAGTTAAATTACAAGCCACGCATAGCAGAGTATCCCCTTTTAGGCTCTTTGTCATAGCCTCAAGGAGTTGATTATTGCGGTAAGGCGTTTCAATAAAAATTTGGGTTTGCCCTTCTTGCTGAGATTGCTTTTCTAATTGTTTTAGGCTTTGTTTACGCTCATCTTTATCAATAGGCAAATAGCCGTGAAAGGCAAATTTTTGGCCATTTAGTCCACTGGCCATTAAGGCGAGTAAAATAGACGAAGGTCCTACCAAGGGAACTACTTTTATTCCATATTTATGGGCAATATGAATAATTTCCGCACCAGGATCCGCTACACCGGGACAACCAGCATCACTGATAATCCCTAGGTCAAAGCCCTCGAGACAGGGTTGAATGAACTCAGGAATTTCAAGGGGATCGGTAAACTTATTGATGGTACTCAGTTTAAGCTCTGCCTGATTTTTTTGAGGGCAAATCGATTTTATAAAGCGACGGGCATTTTTTTCATGTTCAACCACATAATGGTCCGTGTCTTCAATTACCTTCAGCACAGTTAAAGGAAGAACCGTCATGGGGGCGACTTCTCCGAGCGGACAGGGGATTAAAAATATTTGCCCTTTTTTCATAAATCAATGGTGCACCATTAGTTTCTGTATACTTATTCCTCCATCATTGTACTTAGCTTGAATCAAATAAAGGCCAGAGGGCCAGTCCGTGGTGTTGAGTACCGTGCGGTCTTGGTTAATTTTGGCCGAGGTAATTTTTTGCCCTTTGAGATTATAAATCACGTATCCACTAATGTTTGTGGTATTGAATAAAGCCTGATCGTGCGCAGGATTAGGGGATATTTGTAAACCTTTTACGAGGTCTGTTTGCCCTAAGACTATCTCGGGCTCTATCTTATATACAACCCCATTAAAAGCGGTTAGGTAAAGACTACCATCAATTCCTTCTCCAAAAGAAGCCCAGTTTTGATTTAAATTTTGATCAAAAACAACATTACCGCTCGCTGGATCCAAGACCCCTAAATAACCAGAGACGAAGTCCGCAAAAAGATAATGACCTTGTAGTGGGCTATTTTCAGGACCTCGATAAACGTATCCGCCGGTTATTGAACTTCCAATACTGTGTGGATAAACGGCCAAAGGAAATTCCATGCCTGAAGGATCTGCACAGTTACTTGTGTTGTAACTCTCATCGCCTTCATAACAGCGCCATCCGTAATTAATGTCTGCCTGAGTGTAAGAGACTTTATTAATTTCTTCAAAAGCATTTTGTCCAACATCGGCAATCCATAAATCACCATTATCTCTATCGAAACTAAATTTCCATGGATTACGTAAACCATAGGCCCAAATCTCTTGAGCCTGAGTGGTACTTCCAAAATATGGGTTGTCCTGAGGAATACTATAATTTAGGTTGCCCGACGGATTGTCAATATCAATGCGCAATAATTTTCCCAATAAACTGCTTGTATTTTGCGCGTAGTTTTGAGGGTCCCCGCCACTGCCTCCATCACCCATACCGATGTACAAATAGCCATCAGGACCAAAAGCAATACAACCGCCATTATGGTTTGCATAGGGCTGAACAATAGTGATTAAAGGCAATTCTGAGGTCGGATCGGCCAAATTAGGATTCAACGGGTCCACACTAAAACGTGATATTTGCGTATTGCCATTGGGGTTGGTATAGTTCACAAAAAAGTAGCCATTATCAGTATAGTTTGGATGGAAGGCAAGTCCTAAAAGACCGCGCTCACCACCGCTGGATATTGAGCTGCTTAGGTTTAAAAATGGGGTCGATTCTACACTGCCGTCAGGGTTTAATATTTTAATTCGCCCCCCTTGCTCTACTATAAATAACCGCTCGTCCTGCGCGTTTTGAATATTTAACGGGGCGTTAAAGCCATTGGCCACTGGACTAAGACTAAAGGATTGAGCACTCAGGGATAAGTTGCTTATGATTGTAATAAGGGCTAAGCGGTATATTAGGCGCATGATTTAAAAATTATAAGACTGATGAGTTTTATGTCCTTGAGCAGGACGGTGTCTTGGTGAAGTTAATCATTTTTTTTGTCGATCCTATGAGCAATGGCAATACAGGCCCGATCAATGAGATCATAGACCTCTGAAAAACCAGATGCTCCTCCGTAATAGGGATCAGGAACATCCACGCCTTCTCCAGGAAAAATAGCATCGAGTATTAGACTTAGTTTGTCGAGTTGCTCTGGGGTTTTTGCTAAGGCTTTGAGATCGCTGAAATTGCTTTGGTCCATAGCATAAATCAGATCAAACTCATCGAAAAAAGAAGCTTTGAACTGCTGGGCCGTTTGACGACTTATGTCCAAGCCTCGCTTTTTAGCAATGTCAATACTGCGCGGATCAGGCGGATTGCCCACGTGCCAGCTTCCTGTGCCCGCAGACGACACCGAAAATCGTGTTGGATCTAATTTGTCTTGAAGAATTCCTTCAGCCAAGGGCGATCGACAAATATTCCCAAGGCACACCATCAAAATTTTTGTCTTTTTCATGAAAAAGGAAAATCCCGATAAGGTTCGGGATTTATAGGGTTAATTTTTTATTCAAGTCTTCGACGTATTTTCGAAACTGCTTATCAGTGCTGGATAGATTGTCCACCGTTTTGCAGGCGTGTAGCACTGTGGCATGATCCCTTTGGCCGATTTGAGACCCAATGGAGGCCAAAGAGGCTTTGGTGAACTTTTTGGCAAAGAACATCGCCAATTGTCGCGCCTGAACGATATGTCGTTTTCTGGTTTTTGACTGTAAGGTATCCACATCCATTTGGAAATACTCGCTGACTACTTTTTGAATGTAATCTATAGAAACCTCGCGTTTGGTATGCTTGACGTAATTATCAACGATTTTCTTAGCCAGGTCGATGGTGATCTCTCTTCGGTTAAATGAAGAGTGGGCTATGAGCGAAATAATTGCGCCCTCGAGTTCTCTGATATTTGTTTTGATGTTGTTGGCCAAGAACTCAATAATCTCTTCAGGCATTTCAACACCATCGCGATAGAGTTTATTTTTAATTATAGCCACACGAGTTTCGTAATCTGGATGATTGAGTTCGGCAGAAAGCCCCCATTTAAACCTTGAAAGCAGGCGCTGTTCAATATCCATCATGTCCACAGGGGCCTTATCGCTTGTAAGGATAACCTGTTTTCCGTTTTGGTGTAAATGATTGAAAATATGGAAGAAAACATCCTGTGTTCCTGCTTTACCTGACAACAACTGAATGTCATCAACAATCAAAACATCAATAATCTGATAGAAGTGAATAAAGTCGTTTCGGTTGTTCTTTTTAACAGACTCAATGTATTGTTGCGTAAATTTTTCTGCAGAGATATACAATACGGTCTTCTCTGGATACTTTTCCTTGATTTCTACCCCAATCGCGTGCGCCAAATGGGTTTTTCCTAGACCGACGCCTCCGAAAATAAGTAATGGGTTAAAAGAAGTGCCTCCGGGTTTGTTTGCCACGGCATAACCTGCAGAACGAGCCAGTCGGTTAGAGTCGCCTTCTAAGAAATTCTCAAAATTATAATTCGGATTGAGCTGGGATTCAATTTTTACATTACGGATCCCAGGAATCACAAAAGGGTTTTTTAGCTCAGGGCTTTTGTGCTTCAGCGGCACGTCGACCTCCTGATCCTTAAGTTGACCTCTATTAGCGCTTGGGATTTTTTCAGTAAAGGGTTGTTTGTTTCCATAGGTGTTTTCCATCTTAATGATATACACCAATTTTGCTTTTGCCCCTAATTCACGAGTCAAAGAAACTTTGAGGAGTTTTACGTAATGCTCTTCCAGCCATTCGTAAAAGAATTTACTCGGAACTTGAATGCTTAAGGCATTGTCCACAAGTTTAACCGCTTTGATCGGTTCGAACCAGGTTTTATAGGCTTGCGTAGAAATATTGTCTTCGATAAATGACAAGCAATTTCCCCAAACTGTTTCCGCAGTTCTCCCCATAATTAGTTAAAGCGTTTTAATTTTAGTTAAAAAATAGAATGAAATTAGCCTTTCTAAGAAGATTTGCTAACATTTTCTTAACACTACAAATATGTGAACAAAAAATCTAAAAAAAAAATAGAAAGCCTATTGAATTTTGATTTTTTTTTCATCATTATTAGAAGGCATTGATTAATATAAACAAGGTTCATAATTTCAAAATTCAATATGCTTTGTAAAACAACAACTGAGATTCGCGTAAGATACGGTGAAACCGACCAAATGGGCTTTGTTTACTATGGAAATTACGCATTATACCTAGAGCAAGGGCGGACCGATTGGCTGAGAAAAATGGGTTTATCATACAAGGAGTTGGAAGCTCAAAACATCTTACTTCCTGTGACTCAATTCAGTATCAATTATCATGCTCCAGGAAGATATGACGATCTGTTATTAATTGAGACGACTTTGGTCAAAATGCCGGGGGTAAAGATTCAGTTTTCTTACGCGATTTTTAATGAAGACCAGAAACAATTGATCACTGCCGAAACTACGCTCGCTTTTGTCGATAAAAACACCATGAAAATTACCCCGGCTCCAGAATATTTAATCGAGGCCATTGCAAAGTGTATGGACTAACTCAATCAATAGTCGTCATTGTTTAAAACTTCAAAATAGAGTTCGGGTTGACTGTTCCAAAATTCCTGAGCCTGCTCCACTTTGAGGGCGGGTAGATTGAATTGAATGCGACATTTTTGATCGAGATGCTGCTCTATAATGAGACACTGCTCTTGTTTGAGCCAATTCATGGCTGCACCGATATCGCGATATTTAAAATTTAATTGAGCTTTTTGATAAACAACTTCTAACTTAAATGAAGAAGCCTCCAAGGTT
Source organism: Flavobacteriaceae bacterium (assembly GCA_009921505.1). Lineage (GTDB taxonomy): Bacteria > Bacteroidota > Bacteroidia > Flavobacteriales > Flavobacteriaceae > BACL21. The sequence continues at coordinate 14,111 of RFXU01000003.1, read as the reverse complement.
AATTGAGCGGTCGCTTTATAGGCCTTTACTAAGCCCCCAACGCCAAGTTTTGTTCCGCCAAAATAGCGGATGACCGCTACGGCGGTATTGGTAAGACCAAATGATTGAATTTGTCCTAAGATCGGAGTCCCCGCACTGTGGGTCGGTTCTCCGTCGTCATTGGCGCGCATCTCTTGCCCCTGAGCACCTAGCCGGTAGGCATAGCAGCAATGATTGGCTCCATGATGCTGCTTTTTTAAAAGTTCAAAAAAAGCTGTCGCCTCTTCAGGGCTATCGACATGTTTGGCAAACCCAATGAACTTACTTCCTTTGTCTTTGTAGATGATATCAAAGGCGCCCTTCTCAATTGTTTTAAGGTCCTGAGTGGAACTCATAATTGGTTTTTTCCGTGGTATAAGACGTTGTCCTGGAAGGTTGCAATGGGAGAGAGGCTTTTATTTAATTTTGGCCCTAGAAGCCCGTCATTCCAATAGTCTTGACTTTTATAGACAAAGCATTCATCCCAAAGATTGGCGTCAATAAAACGTTGAAGGGTTTCAGGTCCTCCCTCGACAAGTACACTTTGTAATTCCAATTCATACAATTTTGATAAAACCTGTTCCGCGGTTTTATATTGTTCTGAGCTCAACCAAATTACCTCTTGCTTTATTGGTTTTTCTCCACCTAGAACAACGATTTGAGGGTTATTTTCATTCCAACGATAGGCTGATAATTTTGGGCTGTCCAGTGCCCAAGTTCTGTGTCCCACCAAAATGGCGTGTTCATTACTGCGCAATACATGGGTATGTTGTCGGGCGTATTCATTGCTGATCCACACCGGGCGCAGCTGGTTTTTGGCAAGTGGTGCCACCAGGCCATTTTTTGTTTCTGCCCACTTTAAGACCACATAAGGACGATGCTGTTCATGAAACATGAAAGACCGCTTATTTAAAGACCGGCACTGTTGAGTCAATATATTCGACACGACCTCAATCCCATGTTTTTTTAAATGCTCGATTCCTGATCCATTTACTTTGTGATGCGTATCGAGACTTCCTATCACTACTTTTTTTATACCAGAGGTGACAATCAAAGGAGCACAAGCAGCCGTACGTCCCACATGATTACAGGGCTCCAAATTGACATATAAAGTGGCGCCCGCTAAGTCCTTTGCGTCGATATTATTAATGGCTTGGGCCTCCGCATGGGGCTCGCCAGCACGGTGATGCCAGCCTTCAGATAAAATAGAATTGTTTTTTACAATCACGCAGCCTACCATTGGATTTGGATAGGTTGTGCCTTTGCCATTTTCCGCCAATTGAAGACAGCGGGCCATAAATTTTTCGTGTATCTTCACCATTCAAAAGTACTGCGAAAATTTTATACCCTCAATGTTAGCAATAAGATTGATTCAACCAGAAGACGATCCCGAAATCGGGCAACTCATTCGCTCAGTTTTAGTGGAATTCAATGTGCCAAAAGTCGGTACGGCCTATGCGGACCCCTCGCTTGATTGTATGTTTGAGACCTATCAAAAAGAGAAGACTCGATATTTTATTCTTACAGATGGACAAAGCATTTATGGTGGAGGCGGTATCGCTCCATTGGAAAATTATCTAGACAGCTACTGTGAACTACAAAAAATGTATTTTGACAAAAGGGTACGCGGAAAGGGTTATGGTCGAAATATGATGAATTTGTGCCTGAGTTTTGCCAGTTCCATGGGCTATAGTCATTGTTATTTGGAGACTATGGAATACATGGAGCAGGCTCAAAAACTCTATCAACAATCAGGGTTTGATTATATCGATGGGCCATTAGGGGATACCGGGCACCATGCCTGTGGAATTCAGATGCTAAAAACCTTATTTTAATGACCCTAGGTAAATGTCAGGCGCATTGGAATCAAACCCTTAACGGTACATATCCAAAGGAGGAAATTCGGAGCTTGCTTATAATGGCCCTCACGGATCGTTTTAATTGGTCCGCTATTGATTTAATTACCCAAAAGGAAACGGTCATATCGAGCCTCGACCTGGAATGGTTAAACAATGTTCTTAAAAGACTTCAGTCCCTTGAGCCGATGCAACAAATTTTGGGGTATACGTGGTTTTGTGATCAGAAGTTTTTGGTAACCCCAGATGTATTGATTCCTAGGCCGGAAACAGAAGAATTGGTGATGTATTTGCTAGAACACCTCAAAGGGAAAGAGGTGAGAACTGCCCTTGATATAGGCACAGGTTCGGGCTGCATCGCGCTTAGCCTAGCGCATTCAATGCCCAAAACACAGTGGTTTGCATGGGATGTTTCGACTATGGCCCTGACCGTCGCTAAGCGAAATCAAAAGCAATTTAAACAACAAGTTCATTGGCAAAGACAAGATGTTTTAAAACCTTGGCCCCAAGAGAATTATGATTTGATTGTGTCAAATCCGCCCTATATTCCGCAAGAGGAACAATTCAGTATGGATCAAAATGTGGTTGATTATGAACCACACTTGGCTCTTTTTGTGCCGCAAGAGGATCCATTAAAATTCTATACCGAGATCATTCAAAAGGGATTTAAATGCTTGAATCACGGTGGAGGTTTATATTTTGAATGTCATTTTGAATTTGCTCAAGGGGTTGCTGTTCAAATGCAAGAGAACGGGTATATCCATGTTAAAAAGTGGAAGGACCAGTGGGGTAAATGGCGTTTTGTTTCGGGGTTAAAACCATAATTCTGAATGATTAGTATGAATGTAATTATTGTTATGGAACTCGGTTTCGAGCCTAATGATTACTTATATTTGTGTCTATGAGCGTCGAGGATAAAATCAAGGCATTACGGGCTGAATTGACAGAGCATAATCATAGATACTACGTTTTAGATGAGCCTGTTATTTCAGATTATGAATTTGATCAGTTATTGAATCATTTGCATGAGTTAGAGCAGGCCAATCCCCAATTTTATGATCCAAATTCTCCTACGCAGCGCGTAGGGGGAGCGGTTACCAAAAACTTCATAACCGTTCAGCACGATCATCGCATGTATTCGTTGGACAACAGTTACTCCAAAGAAGATTTATTGGACTGGGAAGCCCGTCTGAAGAAAGTGGTACAGGAACCTTTGAGTTTTATGTGTGAGCTCAAATATGATGGGGCTTCGATCAGCTTGACTTATCAAGAGGGACAATTATTGCGGGCGGTGACCCGTGGCGACGGCATTCAAGGAGATGAGGTAACCGCTAACATTAGGACGATAAAATCGGTGCCCCTGCAGGTTAGTGCTCCGAGTAATGAGCGCTTTGATATTCGTGGTGAGATTATTATGACGAAATCTGGGTTTGCGGCTTTAAATGAAAAACGTCGAGCGCTTGGGGAAGAGGAATTTAAAAACCCCAGGAATACGGCTTCAGGGAGTTTGAAACTTCAAGACAGTACCGAGGTTGCTAAGCGCCCATTAAGTTGCTTATTATATTCAATTCAAGGGGCGAACTGGCCTATTGACACCCAAGAAGATATGTTGCAACAGGCCCGTAACATGGGCTTTAAAGTCCCAAAAGAGGCCCGTTTGGCAAAAAACATTGACCAGGTCATGCAATTTATTGATTATTGGGACACCCATCGTCATGAACTGCCCTACGAAATTGATGGCGTGGTTGTTAAAGTTAATGAACTTTCCCATCAAGAGATGCTCGGTTATACAGCAAAGGCCCCAAGATGGGCCATGGCCTATAAATATAAGGCAGAAGAGGCCACGACGTTACTGAATCAAGTGGTTTACCAAGTGGGAAGGACTGGAGCGGTAACGCCGGTCGCTGAACTTGAGCCTGTAGATCTTGCGGGAACAGTCGTCAAGCGCGCCTCCCTGCACAATGCCGATCAAATCGAAAAATTAGATTTACATTTTGGCGATACTGTTGTCGTTGAAAAAGGCGGTGAAATCATACCAAAGATTACCGACGTTAAAATAGGTTTGCGTCCAAAAGACGCATTGCCTGTTGGTTTTATTGAAAGGTGCCCAGAATGCAGCAGTACTTTGGTTCGATTAGAAGGTGAAGCACAACATTACTGCCCTAACGAACAAAATTGTCCCCCCCAGATTTCCGGGAGAATTCAACATTTTATTTCGCGCAAGGCCATGGATATTGATGGGCTGGGAGAAGAAACGGTGAATTTAATGGTCAAACAGGGATTAATAAAAGATTTTGCCGACCTATTTACGCTTAAAGTAGAGGATATTATACCCTTGGAGCGCATGGGTGAAAAAAGCGCTCAAAATTTGGTTAAAGGAGTTCAGGAATCAGTCCGTCAGCCGTATCATAAAGTCTTATTTGCTCTAGGAATTCGTCATGTGGGTGAAACCGTAGCCCAAAAGTTGGCCCAAGCATTTCCCAAAATAGAATTATTGCGCCGGGCGTCAGAGGCGGAATTAGTTGCTGTGGATGATATTGGGTTAAAAATTGCTCAAAGCCTAATAAATTACTTCGATCACGATGAAAATTGGAATCGAATAGAGCGCCTTCGCGCATACGGTTGTCAATTTGAAGCGGAAAATGAGCCTGAACAATTGCTGCAGTCTCATGCCCTGGAAGGTTTGTCATTTGTTGTTTCTGGAGTTTTCCAAAGGCTGAGTAGGGAAGAGATTAAAAGTTTAATATTGGCGCACTCAGGTAAAATAGTGGGTAGTATTTCTGGAAAAACTTCTTACGTGTTGGCCGGAGATCAAATGGGCCCAAGTAAAAGACAAAAAGCCGAAACGTTGGGAATTCCGATAATTTCAGAGGAAGAATTTTTTAAAATGATCCCGTCTAACCCATAAGTCATGGATATTCTTCACAACCTCAAAGAATGGATTAAACGAAAGTGGTTAAGTCGCGATTTAGATCAAGCCTTAAGGCATCGCGATCGTTCGGGCTTAAATACCAAATGCCATACTCTAGGAGTATTGATTGATGAGCGTATGGTTCCCGAGTTCGATGTGCTTTATGATTGGTATGCCGATTTAAATATGGCGCCAAAAGACATTAAGGTTTTCACTTATTTAGAGGTCAAAAAAAAGTTGCCTACATTGAGACAAAACCAGTTAACCAATACTGATTTTGATTGGCAAGGTCATATCGATAATCCCGGGGCAATAGAATTTATTGACACCCCATTCGATGTTCTGCTCGCTCTTTACGAACCTGGCAATAAGCTGCTTGATTTAGTTGTGGCCAAAAGCAAGAGTAAGTTCAAGGTGGGCAGTCAAGGATTGAACCAAGAATTATTTGACTTGTCATTGGCTGTGGCGCCGGAACGTTTGGCGCTGATGCGCAGTGAATTTGTCAAATACATGAGTATATTAAATAAAAAATTATGACCAATTTAATCGGTACGGGTGTTGCCTTAATTACACCGTTTGACAATCAAGGCGCTATAGATTTTCAAGCTTTAGAACGAATTGTTAATTTTCAAATAGATAAGGGAATTAATTATTTAGTGGTTTTGGGCACAACGGGAGAAAGTGTCACCTTGACAAAACAAGAAAAGGAGGCCGTTTTATCTGCTGTTCTCGCTGTAAATGCCAACAGAGTACCTATTGTTTTGGGCGTTGGCGGTAATGACACTAAAGCCGTAGTCGAACAATTAAACCAGGTTAATCCGGATCACATTTCTGCAGTGCTCTCGGTTTCTCCTATGTACAATAAACCATCGCAGTCTGGATTAATTGCTCATTTTACAGCGGTTGCTCAGGCGAGTCCTGTGCCCGTGCTACTGTACAATGTTCCGGGGCGTACCGCGAGCAATATGATGCCCTCAACAGTGTTAAAACTTGCGGCCCACAAAAATATTATTGGCATTAAGGAGGCCTCTGGAGACTTAGGTCAGGCTATGGAGATCCTGCGCTCAGCTCCTGAGGGTTTTTTAGTCATCTCTGGAGACGACCTCATTGCCTTGCCGATGACCCTTATGGGCGGACATGGAGTTATTTCTGTAATTGGTCAAGCCTATCCCGAAGAATTTAGTCAAATGATTCAAGCTGGGTTGGATGGGAATAGCGCAAGGGCTAAAGAACTCCATTACGATTTAATGCCTATAATCGACATGATTTTTGAACAAGGTAACCCCGCGGGAATCAAGGCCTTACTCAGTAAAAAAGGACTTTGTGAAAATAGTCTTAGACTGCCCTTGGTCCCCGTAGATGATGCTTTAGCCGAGCGCATAAAAGTCTTTTCAGATGGGCGATAAGATTTACATTTCCATCGGTGTTAAACTTTTACCAAAGACGGGCGTTCCTTCATGTTGATAGGGTAATTTAACGGTCGAAAATTCTTTTTTAATACTGTCATTAATTGCTTACTTTTGCCCGATGAATTGGAAGGACCTGAAATTTGCTAGTGTACTTGTTTTGAGTATTTTGCTCTCTGGCTGCAGTGAGTATCAAAAACTGTTGCGCTCAGACGATACGGCAGCAAAATACAATATGGCCGACTCGCTTTACAAAGCGAAAAAATACAAAAAGGCCTTGCCCTTAATGGAGCAAATTGTCCCCATTTACCGGGGTAAGCCTCAAGCAGAGCCTTTGATGTATCGCTACGCAAATACGTTTTACAATCTAGAAGATTATTATCTGGCCGGTTATCAATTTGAACGTTTTGTTGTTTCTTATCCAAAAAGCGATTCATTAGAAATGGCGGCTTACAAATCCGCTAGGAGCTATTACGAATTATCGCCACGCTACTCTTTGGATCAAAAAGACACCTATATCGCCTTGGAGAAATTGCAGGGCTTTGTCGATAACTATCCTGAATCTGAATATCGGGCGCAGTGTAACGACATGGTGCAAGAGTTAAAAGTAAAGCTGGAGAAAAAGGACATAGAAACGGCCAAACAATACCGCCGCATTAGTGATTACAAAGCCGCAATCAAGGCCTTTGATAATTTCATATTAGACCACCCCGGGTCAATTTACCGCGAAGAGGCTTATTTCGGACGCTTAGCGTCTGCCTATGAGTTGGCTCAGAACAGTGTCTCTTACCTGGTGAAAGAACGCCTCGAAATGGCTAAAAAATATTTTGACAGTTTCATGAAGTATTACAGCAGTAGTGCACAGCGTGGCGCTGCAGAAGAAATATTACTTCAAATCAATACCCAATTACAAGAACAGACTTTATCTACAAACTAATATACCATCTCTATGAGTGATATCAGAAATTCGGACGCCCCAGTAAACACAACAACTATTGATAAAAATCAATTAGATGCCCCTACCGGCAATATTTACGAGGCAATCTCCATTATCGCCAAGCGCGCAGTACAGATTAACGGAGATATTAAAAAGGAACTTACTGAGAAGTTAGATGAGTTCGCGACGTACAATGACAGTTTGGAAGAAATTTTCGAGAACAAGGAACAAATCGAAGTTTCTAAATTTTACGAACGTCTGCCCAAGCCACACGCTTTAGCTGTTCAAGAATGGCTTGAACAAAAAATTTACCATCGTAACACCAAGGACGAGGTAATCGACTAAACGCCTCGAGCAATGTTAGCGGGTAAACACATTTTGTTGGGAGTTACAGCGGGAATAGCCGCCTACAAGACCCCGGCTTTGGTGCGTTTACTAAAAAAGGAAGGTGCTGAGGTTCGTGTGATTATGACTCCTGATGCCCGAGAATTTGTCGCGCCGTTAACCCTTTCCGTATTATCCGAAAACCCTGTTTATTGGACATTTACCGATGAAGATTCGCCGGATCAAGGTCTATGGAACAATCATGTTCATTTAGGTCGATGGGCGGATCTTTTTTTAATTGCTCCAGCAACGGCGAACACGCTATCCAAAATGGCTAATGGCGCTTGCGATAATCTATTATTAGCCGCTTATTTGTCTGCAGAATGTGATGTTTATTTTGCTCCAGCAATGGACCTTGATATGCACGAACATCCTGCCACTCAAACGTCGTTTAAACGATTAAAGGAGTTTGGCAACATCATGATCCCATCGGAGCATGGTGCTCTGGCCAGCGGTCTCATTGGCCCAGGCCGAATGGCAGAGCCTGAACATATTTTGGCCTTTTTAAAAAATGATTTATCGACGAAATTACCCTTGGCAGGTAAACGCTATTTAGTCACTGCTGGACCAACTTTTGAACCCATTGATCCAGTCCGATACATCGGAAATTTTTCCAGCGGTAAAATGGGTTACGCCATAGCCAATGCAGCAGCCCGCTTGGGCGCTGAGGTTGTGCTTGTTTCAGGTCCTACACGAGATCTTCTATTGGTCCCCGGAATTAAAAAAATAAATACGGTGACAGGAGAAGAGATGCTCAAAGGGGTGTTGACGCACTTCAATGATTGCGATGTGGTTATATTATGTGCCGCGGTGGCCGATTTTAGGCCAAAAGAAGTGGCACAACATAAAATAAAAAGCAAAACAGAATCGTTGTCCATTGAGCTGAGTCCTACGATTGATATCGCGGCTCATCTTGGGAGTATCAAGCAAAATCAGTGTTTGGTAGGTTTTGCCCTTGAGACTCAAGACGCTTTAAAGCATGCAAAAAGCAAGCTTGAGAAAAAGAATTTAGATTTAATTGTTTTAAATTCGCTTGAAGACCAAGGCGTTGCTTTTGGGGCGGACACAAACAAGATTACGATTATTGATCGAAGCCAGAACCAACACGAGTATGAACTCAAATCAAAGGAATTGGTCGCTCAAGATATTATTGACTTTATCAGACAAATTAAAGATGCGTAACATAGTTATTCTCCTTTTTCTGGGATGTTTTACTACACTTGTTCAAGGGCAAGAACTCAATGCCACAGTAACTATTGACGCAGAACAGACCGGTCAACCCAATGCACAGGTTTTTCGAACTTTGAAGGATCAATTAACGGAGTTATTGAATGAAACACAATGGACCAATCGAACCTTTACTAATCAGGAGCGCATCGATTGTAATTTCACCCTGATTCTACAAAGCTTTGAATCCACCACATTTTCAGGAAGCCTTCAAGTACAGTCTTCTCGGACAATTTATGGTTCCACATATGACAGTCCCGTTTATAATTACAACGATCGACAATTCGTATTTGAATATTCTGAATTTCAACCGCTGGTATTCAACATCAACAATTTTGATTCTAATTTGGTGTCTATACTGGCCTATCATGTTTATACCATTATTGGTCTTGATGCCGATACTTTCTCTCTAAATGGTGGAGATCCCTACTTTTCACAGGCCAGACAAATCGTAAATACTGCTGCTTCGAGCAACTATCAAGGCTGGAAAGCCGTGGATGGAACACAATCCCGTTATCGATTTAATGATGCCGTTTTGTCTAATGTTTATCAAGACTTTAGGCAGGCAATGTACGATTATCATCGTGCTGGATTGGATTTGATGTCCTCTAATCTTAAAAATGGAAAAACAGGGGTGCGTGATGCGGTAATTCTTCTAAAAAAAGTCAATGACCGTCGACCCAATTCGTTTTTAATGCGGACATTTTTTGATGCTAAGTCTGATGAAATTCAGCAGATTTTTTCAGATGGGCCGACCATTGAAATCACAGAGTTGGTTGAAATTCTTAAGCGTATTGCGCCGACCAAGAGTGACAATTGGAATAAAATTAAACTTTAACCTCAGGCCGAATCTTATGAACTTTTGATTCATGGGGGCCTTAATCGATTTTTGTGCTCAAGTCATTAATCATAAAAAATTATGCGTTAATTGAGGATCTTCAAGCCTCATTTGATACTGGTTTTACGGTAATCACCGGTGAGACTGGAGCAGGGAAGTCCATACTTTTGGGGGCACTTGATTTAGTCCTTGGTCGTCGTGCAGACACCAAGGTGATGCGGAATCCAGAGCAAAAATGCATCGTGGAGGCTCATTTTGATCTTGCATCTTATCACCTTCAGTCTTTATTTGAACAATTAGAATTAGATTACGACAACAATACAATATTACGTCGCGAGATATGGCCCAGTGGTAAGTCGCGTGCTTTTGTAAATGATTCTCCCGTTAGTCTCAATCAAGTTCAAGAGCTCAAAAAGTATCTTGTCGAGATTCATCATCAAAGTGATACCCATAATTTGGAGAATGAGCATTTTCAACTTAATTTTTTAGACACCATAGCCGGCTTAGAAGGGGCCGTCAAAAAATACACTAATGAGTATAGGCTTTGGCAAAAAACCAAAGAAGAATATGAAAGTCTCGTGGGGCGCCGTCAAAAGGCTTTACAAGAAGAGGATTATCAAAAATTTGTATTGGAGGAACTCAATGCCCTAAATCTTGATAATCTTGATCAGGAGCAGTTAGAGCAAAGCCGGAATATGGCGCAGAATCAAGAACAAATTCAAAATGTTGTTCAGGAAGTTGCTGCCTTGATAGGACAGGACGAGCTTGGTTTACTCGATCGACTTTTTCAGATTCGTCAGCGCATCAATTCAATTGGAAAAGTGGCCGATGAATTCTTGCAGCTCACCCATAGAATTGACGCAGTACGTATTGAACTTGAGGATATTCAATCAACTTTGGACGCTCAACTTGATTCTACGGAGCACGAACCCGAAGAACTTGCGCGAATCGAGCAGTTGCTCGATGAGCTTTATCGTGTACAACGCAAGCATGGCATGCAAACTGTTGCTGAGCTTATTGATCTGCGTGACGACTTATCTCAAAGACTTCAAGATTCAGGTGAACTCGATGAAGCCATAACAAAATTAGAGCGTGATCTTTCGGCCATGAAAGAGGGCTTGGAGATACAAGCGGATCAACTGTTTGAAAGTCGATTAGCCGTGATTCCCGAGATAGAAAATCGGTTAATGAATTTTTTCAGAGAACTCGCCCTTCCCGAAGCCCGTTTGAATTTTAAACTCGAGCGAACCCCAATATTAAATGCAGATGGGGGGGTACGTTCTTCAATATGGTTTTCAGCCAATAAAGGTATTGAGCTACGTCCAATTGAAAAAGTAGCCTCGGGCGGAGAAATGAGCCGGGTGACTTTATCTGTTAAAGCCGTTTTGGCTGAATATCAGCAGCTTCCCACTTTAATTTTTGATGAAATTGATACGGGTATTTCTGGCGATACAGCGCTAAAGATGGCAGAAATTTTACTTCAAATAAGCGCCCGTGGCCAATTGTTTTGCCTGACCCATCTCCCACAAACAGCGGCAAAGGGACGTTTTCACAAACGAATCTTTAAGAAAACACAAGGGGATAAAACCCAGACATTCATTCAAGATCTTGATGCGCCACAGCGCGTTTTAGAAATCGCCCAAATGATTGGAGGTCATGAGCTTACAGATTCTGCAAAGGCACATGCCCGTCAATTGTTGAATTGAGTTATATTTGCCTTATTAACCAATTTTTGAATTCATGGCCTATAACTTACTTAAAGGAAAAAAGGGTATTATTTTTGGTGCACTTGATCCGAATTCCATCGCTTGGAAAACAGCAGAACGCATTCATGAAGAAGGGGGACAATTTGTTTTGACCAATGCCCCGATTGCCATGCGGATGGGACAAATTGATGCGCTGGCCAAAGCTACAGGCGCTCAAATTATTCCTGCTGATGCAACAAGTCTCGACGATTTAAATAACTTGGTCAGTCAATCCATGGAAATACTCGGAGGCAAACTTGATTTTGTACTTCACTCCATTGGGATGTCTGTAAATGTGCGTAAAGGGAAGCATTATACGGATCAAAATTACGATTGGACCCACAAAGGGTGGGATGTTTCAGCGGGATCTTTTCACAAAACCATGCAAGTGCTCTATAAACAGGATGCAATGAATGAGTGGGGGAGCATTGTTGCCTTATCCTACATGGCCGCCCAGCGCGTATTTCCAGACTACAACGATATGGCCGATAATAAGGCTTATCTAGAGTCCATAGCGCGAAGTTTTGGCTACTTTTTTGGACGAGATAAAAAAGTGCGCGTGAATACTATATCACAATCGCCCACACCGACTACTGCAGGTCAAGGGGTTAAAGGATTTGATGGTTTTATTGCTTATGCTGAGAAAATGTCACCTTTGGGGAATGCAACGGCTCTTGATTGTGCGAATTATACTGTTGCCATGTTTAGTGATTTAACAAAACGTGTGACCCTTCAAAATCTTTACAACGACGGTGGTTTTTCTAACATGGGGGTAAGCGACGCGGTTATGGAATATTTTACCGAACAATAACTTCAGAATTCATTGCTCGAAAAAAAAGCGTTTTTAATCGGAATAGGTGCAAATTCCGATTAAAAACGCTTTGTTAATTTCAATTTTATAAATACATTTACGTCTAATAACTAATTTATATCGATAATTATGAAAAAAATTACTTTAATTTTCGCTTTGTTTGCGTTCGCGACTAGTTTTGGTCAGCGTATGCAGCAGCGCGTTCCCTCATTAGATAGGGTAGCTGCCGGGCAACAAACTCAGGCAAATGAAAGTAGTGATCAGGTTCAAAGTCTTCTTGGGAATGAAGCCTTTTTTTCTGACTATCTTCAGAATGCTCAAAGATCAGTGCAGACGAATCAAATTTCTGTTGAGCAAATTGTTCAGCGACCAAGTAGTGCGACTCTTGTTTTGGATGCTGCCGCTAGAGGTGTTACTCAGAGTAATCCAGTAGTCTTACGTCAGAGTAACATTGATCGCCTACAGCAAGCTCCTTGCACCTATGCTAATCCAAGTAACGGATGGGAAAACGGTTTTAACTACGGTGGAGCTTTCGGTGCGGTGGAAAACGATTTTGTCGTTGAGTCAGGTGTTACCTTTGATTTTGATCAAATTACCTATAACACATTCATTGCTCCAGGCGAGACTGTAGTTTCTGTAGATGTAGAAATCAAGGAAGATGCAGGAGGGGCTCCAGGAGCGGTAATTGCTTCCTTCGCGGGTGTAGCACCTACTTCTCAAACTGTCATCGGAGGTAATTTTGGTTTTGATGGTAGTGAAGTTGTGTTGAATATGCCCCCTGTAACCTTAAGTGAAGGTACTTACTGGGTCTCTTTAAACAATGGTGTATCTAGTTTAGGTGGGCCGTTGTTTTGGGAAGTTACATCAGCCTCTATTGAAGGACAACCTTCTTTCCAAAATGGTGCTGTTGCTGATCCAACTCTCGATGGGGTTTATTCATTTTCTGGTCAGTGTAGTTCAGGAAGCAATGCAACAGTAATTAACTTTGACCCTGCTGCCAACTATATTGGGTATATGAACGTTTTTGAAACGCCTGCCAATGGAGGTGGTTTCGTATTTGGAAGCCCTTGGGGGGTGCCAGATCTTAAAACAGTAGTAGATCCTACTCCTGTAGATGGATCAGTGACTATTTATCCTAACTTCAATACCTATGATGATAACCCAACAGATCCATTCTGGGTCGACCAAACTACTGGTCTAGGGAATAAGACAATGGAGGCTAATACTTATGTCGACGATCCTTCTCTTGCTCAGCAAGAATTGATTTGGACTGGTTATGTGCTTTCCAATACTATTGATCCTTCATATCAAGCTGAAGCATTCATTAAGGTGTTTAACGCTAATTTCTCGGTGCTGAAAATTGAGACGGCTCCACTAATCGAAGGCGAATATTTTGAAGTGAGTTACACGAACGTTGAGCCAGATGATACTTTCGTTCAATACGGCTGGTATGTAGTAGGTCTTAACGCTAGTTCAGCCAATGAAGGGGCTTTAGGAAATGTTGTGATTGGAACTCAGCCTGCAGGTTGTGGTGACTTCTCTTATGTAAATGAAGTGCCAACAGGTGGTGGACCACCAGCACAGATTTTCCCTGACTTCCCAGATTTCACAAGTATCGCTGTGGATGATGTAATTTTTACTGGTGATGCTGGACTTATTTGTTCTATCGATATTCAAGGACGTTATTCTGCGGGTGCACCTGGTCTTCCTGGTGATCCAAACAGTACTGTACAATTAACCATCTATAACGATGATAATGGTATTCCTGGTGACATCCGTTACCAAGAATCTTTTCCAGGCAGTGTTGATGCTGATGCGGATGGTAACTTTACCCTAGAACCTGCACAAGTAATTGAGGCAACGCTTAACCCTGATACACGTTATTGGATTTCTGTTGCCGCCGTAATGGAATTTGGACTTGCAGGTCAGTGGTTCTGGAGTAGTGCAGAGGACACAAATGACAATGCTGCTCTATGGC
>RFXU01000200.1 GCA_009921505.1 Flavobacteriaceae bacterium | reverse complement strand
GGGCGTTTTTTCAAAATTTGAAAAACGTGCGCGTTATCGGGGGCATGCCAAGGTTCAATTTCAGTTCTTCATGGACGCTATTGTTCATAATGTTAAGCGGCTTGTAGCCATACACGCACCGCCCTTGTTTCAGGGCGCCTAGCGGCGCCCAACGGGTGGATTGTGCCTAAAATTGGCATAATCATCCAAAAATCATCAAAATTAACCAAATTACCCCCTGCTTTTTGACAATTAGCACTTGCTTTTAAGCTTTTTGAAAATTTTTCAATTTAAATCACCCGTTTCGCAACAGTCCCATAGAGACAGTGGTTCTAACCTTGGAAAAAATAGTACAGATGTCAGTGTCCTGACAAACTCAGGAGAAATTTTAGAAGTGATAAGACAAGATAATGTACAAGATGCTGTGTTTACAAATAGAAAAGAACAACAGTTCCCATTATCGGATAAGCTGAATTTAGACCAATTATTAAAAAATCCGAGAAAATTTGGCATACCTATAGACGGTGATCTTTCTTCCGATAGAGACTGTCAATAATTACGTGTAAACAATAGTTTAGTTCATGATGACTCTCCCTTCGAAAAAGATATCGAGTTGAGCGATAACTTTGAGCCAATCTCTTACAGCGAAGCGCCATTTTTTTGAGGCATTAGAAGCGGCTAAAAAAAGCATTTTAAGCAAGGCGTCATCGGTAGGAAAAACGGCCTTACTTTTAGTTACTTTTCTAAATTGGCGATGAAGCGCTTCAACATGGTTGGTTGTATAAATCAAGCGGCGAACCTCATGAGGAAATTTAAAAAAAGTTGAAATATGCTCCCAATGATTGACCCAAGGCTTGATAGCTAGCGGGTATTTATCACTCCATTTTTCGATCAATTTAGTTAGCTCAGTTTGACCAGCATCTTCAGAGGGTGCATGATAAACACGTTTTAAATCAGCACAAAATTCTTTTTGATTTTTGTAGCTAACAAATTTAACGGAATTCCGGATCATGTGGACGATACACAGTTGAATTTCGGTGTCCTGAAAAACAGAATTCACGGCATCGGGCAAGCCTTTAAGCCCATCCATACACGCAATCAAAATATCCTTAACCCCACGATTTTTGAGCTCATTAATAATGTTGAGCCAATAAGAAGCACCTTCATTTTCACCGATCCATAGTCCTAAAATATCTCGTTTTCCTTCCAAATTAACCCCCAGGCAAGTATAGGCTGCTTTAGACACAATTCTGCCACGATCTCGGACCTTATAGTGTATCGCATCAAAGAACACAACAGCGTATACGTCATCAAGCGGTCGAGACTGCCATTCTTTTGCGCGCTCCAATACTTTGTTTGTAATATGCGATATTGTACCGGTTGATAATTCAACACCGTAGGCATCTTCTACATGATTTTGTATATCTGAAACAGTCATGCCTTTTGCATACATGGATATGATTTTATCATCGAAAAAGGTAATGTCTTTTTGGTATTTCTTGACGAGTTCAGGCTCGAATTCGCCGTTCCTATCTCGGGGTATTTTGAGCCGAATGTCGCCTGCGCTACTACGAACCGTTTTCTCGTTATACCCATTTCTTCGATTCTCAATCTCAGATTCTACACGTCCATTTTTAGGATATCCCAGCTTAGCTTCAAGCTCTTTTTCCATAATATAGGTTACCATATCCCCGATTAATTCTTTTGCTAATCCGTTTTTCCCAAATAAATCCTCTTGCGTCTTGCATTGATCTAAATAATGTTTCAATTCATCGGTTAATATACTTTTTTTTCGTGCCATATTTATTCTCCTTGTTTTTTAGCTTCTGTTTCGAAATGAGTCAACGATTTCTCTTCTAGCGGCTTTGCCGTCATTGACTCATTTCTTCTCTTCAGCTTTTTTTACAGTATAGGCTTTTTAAGCCTTTTCTTAAATTTAATTTACACGAAATATTTTACAGACCCCATAACCGAGGTATTGATTTTATGTTATCATGAGCCTTTCTATAACTTTCTGCTAAACCAGCCGACGTTGCACCTGGCAGTAATGATTCTATTTTTGAGAAAAGAGTTTTCCTATCTTCTTCTATTTGTTTAAATTTAGCTTCTTGTTCATTTACTAAAGAGGTCAACCGTTCTTCAGATGAAAGAGTCACTCAGGACATTCTTGATGAAGAATTGGATCGCGCAAGAAAAGCAGCAAAGAAAAGTGGTGCTTACCAATCATCCCACTGGGAACAACCCAACGTCATTGCACACATTCGTTTAAATGACAGAACGGATGCAGACGGCAACAAGGTTTTGTTTGTTGAAGAGATCCAGTCTGACTGGGGGCAGGAGGGGAAGAAGAAGGGATTTAAGACAGTAAAATCACAGCTCGATGAATTTTTTGCTTCGCTGCGAGAACAAGCAAAGACTTTTTACATAGCTGAATCAGATACTCCTGAAGAAAGGAAAGTTGCAATTCGTCTTGGAGAAAAACTGTCAAATCGGGATAGCATAGACAGCATCGCCAAAGTTCTTGGTAAAGAACGTGAACTGGCAAAAGCAAGGCAAATGGGCGAAAGTGGCATTCCCGCTGCCCCATTTGTTTCTACCGAAAAGTTTGCGGTATTTAAAGACAATAAAGAAGTTACTCGAACAGACAAGGATGGCAAAGAGGTCAAACAGCGGTACGACAGCATGGAAGCCGCTGAAGCAGCCGCCAAGAAAGTTGGTGGCGAAGCTCGTAGCCTTGGGATGCAAGCGAATACCGAGGGCTGGTTGAACCTTGCTTTAAAGCGAGTCATGGTCATGGCAGCAGAAGGGGGCTATGACAAGGTAGCGTTTATTAATGGAGATCAGTCTGCGGGTCGGTATGATCTAAGTCAGCAGGTTCGTAAAATTTTTGGACGACCATTAGATGATGGGCGGTTACAGGTTGAAATTGAATTAATAGGTGGACGAAACGGGCCTATTTTTATCGTAAACAGCGAACAGGAATTAGCCGACAAAATCGGCAAGGAACCAGCCGAACGACTTTTACAAAAGTTTGAAACCTCTGATCGTAACGAGGAGCAGTTTATTTCTGGTGGCGATCTTAAAGTTGGCGGAGAAGGCATGAAAACCTTCTACGACAAGATTGTCCCCAACACCGTTAAAAATCTGCTGCCGAAAGTTGGTGGTGGGCAGATGAAAATGATGGCAGTAATCATGGCACCTGAATTTAAAGGGCCAGAAGCACCTGCGGTTGTGTCAGAACAGCCCGGATTCGATGTCACCCCCGCCATGAAAGAGAAGGTGGAAACCACT
>RFXU01000199.1 GCA_009921505.1 Flavobacteriaceae bacterium | reverse complement strand
TTATGATTTTGTAATCATTATATATTCCTGTGTTTGGATCTTTTGTGTCTCGATTGGTTCGAAGCATATTCAATAATGGATCTAGTTCTGGCCAACTTTCATCAGATCTTGTTTTAATAGTAAAATATCCTGTTGCCTTTTTTAGTGCATGATGCGTTGTGAAATTTTGTAGTATGATTGGATTGCGATGATGTGTGCGGCGGGCGCGAGGCAGGGCGTCAGCATAATTGTTTACTACTAGATCGATTTCATTTATATATGGATCTAGTTTGGACAGATCGTCGTTATCCCAGCAACTAACGATAACTTGACCATATGTAAGATATGAGGGGATTGTTTTAATTGATCGATTATTGAGCGGTCCTTGAATTATTATTGATACAGTATTCTCGCGAGCTTCTACTTTTGGTAGAAGGTTTTTAAGGAATTGAAGCAGGAACTTATCTTGCCAGCTTATATGTGGAGTGATTTCCACAGCTTATGATTCTAAATAATCAGAGCAAAGGCCGAAACATTCTGCACCGCGATACTCTGTTGCATTGTTTACCACTAACACGCTTTTTGCGCAAGTAATTTTATTGGGATATGTCCAAATATGTCCATGGGATGTTAATGTATAATCATCCTCTTGATGCCAAAATATGTTTAATTCTTTGAAGTCTGATAAGATGTGCAATGCGTCTAGATTTTTACAATGTATCCATAATTTTTTTTTGTGTTCGAATAAAAATTTTAGTGGACAAGGATACTGTGGGCCATCATGACCAAGCCAGATTTGCTTGTGCGCCCATACATCAACTTCTACATCGTATCCGCTTTGTATCGCCGCGACAATATAGTCGGGATCGTTCTCCATACTGGGAAATGATCCATTTGTGTTGCCTCTATGAGAAATTAATTTCATGCTTCAAGAAGACGTCTAGATCTTCTGGTGTGCCAAGTCCCCACATTTTATCAATATGAAAAGTTTTTACTCGAGCACCGTCTAGTAATGCTTCATTGTAAACTGGACAAACATAAAATTCATTGTTTACTCGAATGTTTTTATTGATCATGGATTCTGCGGATCTTACATAGTCACTACCGCGCCGCCAAAAATAAACACCAACTGTTGCGTGTTTGCTGATTGGTTTTTTCTCGGCAACTTCAACTACGAATCCGTCGTCATTGAGTCGAGCATAGCTCCACTTTGGGTGAGTGGCTTCGAATGTTAATATCGATCCATCGATGTCATCGGCCATTGCCGAATACATAAATTGATTACTGTCCCATTCTACATACTGATCTGAGTTGGCAAGAACGAGCGGTTCGTCGTTGTCGATAAATTCTTTAGCCAGTAAAGTTGTACATGCTGCTCCTTCGGTCATGCCCTCGACCTGAACAATTTCACAGTTTGGTGCAATCAAATTGAGCATGTGTTTTAATGCATACTTTTCGTAGTGCGATTTTTGAACAATAAAAATATGTCGAGCATCAATATTTAAATTATCAACAACTCGTTGAATCATTGGTTTGCCGTTAACGTCGATCAGTGGTTTTGGGAATGTATATCCTGCTTGCTCGAATCTAGAGCCTGCGCCTGCCATTGGAATAAGTACGTTCATTTTACCTCCTTGCCACTTTGGTTTGATTGATGATTGTTTTTGTGCACGCAAGATAGTATCTTGTATCTTGTCGTATGTCAAGTCGTGAGAATCTTTTACTGCGCAGAGATGAGCTCCGCTGCTGAGTGCAGCTTTTCTTCCAATATGAGAATCTTCGATGATTACTGTTTGATCAGGGTTGACGCCTGCCTTTATCATGCACCTTAAATACATTTCTGAATTTGGTTTTGCATTTTTTACATCTTCATTTGAATAAAGAAAGTCAATATATTCCATGAATCCTTTTCGTATTAGCATGAGTTTCGATGTTTCTCTAATAGAATTGGTTGCGCATGCAATTTTATAACCTTGTTGCTTTAGTGATTTGATTATGTTTTGTATGCGGTGATCGATTTCAAAATTATCAATCTCTTCGAGTGTCTTCTTTTGCTTGAGCTGCCAGACTTTGTTGTGATGTTCTTTGGGTAAACCTTTTTCTTTTGTGAGGCGATCAAGTTTCATCGTGGTTGTTAACGCATCATACTTGCAAAGATGTTCTTCTCTTGAGATGACATATTGCCCGCCAAATTCTGCAAGCGCTTTGTTTAGTGCGATGTAATGTAACTCGCGCGATTCAACGAGTACGCCATCAAGATCGAATATAATTAATTTTATCATTTAATTAACTTTGTTTTTAGGTTACCAAATTCAGAGGTACCTGTCAAGGGAGAATATTTTATGTTGTACATTTTTAGAAACATGGTGATTATGCATTCGGGTATGCGACACATGTAATCTGGGTATCCATCAACCCACATGAAGTCTACGGGTTCTTCGATTTTGTCAAAACAATTCATGTATCTAGTCATTGGTTTAATTGGGCCTGCCGCGATTTGATCGTTGATTTGATCAGGTAGAATAGCTTTTTCGTAGACAAAACTAAAAGCAAATTCTTTCTTGAGCTCTTCTTCGTGGTCGTAAATTTTATGACCTTCGTAGAATGGCATTTTGATATGATTTCGCTTGATTGCATCCTTAAGTTCGTGAAGTTTAAGCGGATCGAGCACGTCAAGATCTGGCCGTAATCGAATAACGAGATCGTATTCTTTTTTGTGAAGACGTTTTTTCATGCCAAATGTCATTGGCTTGAGTCCCGACCAAATATCGATTGTTGTGCTTTTCATTTTTCTTGCATGATCAGAGTAATCAAGAATAGAAAAACGAGTTGGTTTGTAGTACTTGCAGAACTTTCTGTACTCTTCACCTTCCCATGTAAAAAGAAAGATGTCTGGCTTGAGTGGCTCGATTACGTGTCGAGTGATTGACTCCTTGGTTTTTTCCCAAGCGCCAAGCTTGCCGCTAAAGCACAGAGCTACTTTCATGATTCGCCTCGAATAATCATCTTGCCACCTTGCAGTACGGCTGTTTCTAGTTTGGTTGCGGTTCGATTGTAGGTTTTAAACCTTGAGATATGATTTGCTTTCTTGAGTCTAGACAAACTAGCAGAGATTTTGCCGTACGACATTCCCCCAAGCTCCCTACCCATTCTTTCGTTGGTGTAAAAAATCGGCCTACCGTGTGCAGCCTTGGAAACAAGATAGTTGTAAACCACCAAGTCATTGCCAATCAATTTTCCATTGACGATGTCTTCTTGAATTGCATTTGGAATCTGTGTGAATTTTTTCATGCCAAATGTCATTGGCTTGAGTCCCGACCAAATATCGATTGTTGTGCTTTTCATTTTTCTTGCATGATCAGAGTAATCAAGAATAGAAAA
>RFXU01000198.1 GCA_009921505.1 Flavobacteriaceae bacterium | reverse complement strand
TCTAATTTTTTCGAATTAGCAGTTGCAGTCGCAATCTCACTATTTGGTTTGAATTCTGGAGCTGCGCTAGCAACGGTTGTTGGTGTCCTAGTTGAAGTGCCAGTCATGCTATCACTTGTCGCTATAGCAAATCGGACACGTGATTGGTTT
Organism: Flavobacteriaceae bacterium; assembly: GCA_009921505.1. Lineage (GTDB taxonomy): Bacteria > Bacteroidota > Bacteroidia > Flavobacteriales > Flavobacteriaceae > BACL21. The sequence continues at coordinate 3,211 of RFXU01000198.1, read as the reverse complement.
TTGAATAATTGAGAAACAACTTCAGTTTTGGCGAGATTGTAAATAAAATATTTTTTAGATCTAAAACTTAATTAATTGGTTGTGGAAAAGTTCATTGAGCGAGAAAAATATAGCAATGTTTGATTTCAAATTGGCTACTACAGTGAGGAAAACGCCATGAAGTGTCTAAGAACATTAAGTGGATCTGACGTGTCAAAACTTACCTTTGGAACGATGCAATTTGGACATGGATCAGATTATCAAACATCAGCCAAAATCTATGAGAAATGTAGAGTCTCTGGCATTAATCATTTTGATACAGCATTTATTTACAATGGCGGAGTTTCTGAAGAATTTTTGGGCAAGCTAATTGCGAAGGAGCGCCAAGACATATTTATTGCTACCAAAGTTGGCTACGTTGGTGGGGCAGGACATGAAAATTTGGACAAACAGTTAGATGTATGTCGGCAGCGCCTTAAACTAGATAATATTGATTTATTGTATTTACACAGATTTGATCCAGATGTTGACATGCACAGAACTCTGGATTGGTTCCAAGAACAAAAAGATAAAGGACGGATTTCACATATTGGGGTTTCAAATTTTTCTGCGTGGCAGATAGCCCTCGCCGAGGCATATCTTAGAACAAATGACGATACACTCAGCGCCGTTCAGCCAATGTACAGTCTAGTCAAGCGCCAAGCGGAAGTCGAAATTTTTCCTGCATGTAAAGCACTGGAAATTGCGTGCTTTAGCTATTCGCCATTGGGTGCTGGATTGTTAACGGGAAAGTATGTGCATAGATCTAGAGCATCAGGACGTTTGGTAGATGATCCCCGTTACGCACGCCGATACAGTCTGGAACAAATGCATAAGACATCAGCGGAGTTGATGAAAATCTCTGAAAAATTTGGAATTCCGTCGGCTACGCTTGCAGTGGCCTGGATCATAAATGGAAGTTTCAAGACTAGTCCAATAATTTCTGGCCGCTCCGTAGAACAAATTATACCATCGCTCAATGCAGTAAATGTCGATTGGGGTTTAGATTTACAACAAGCGATAGATAAAATTACGCAGCCACCTCCACCTGCCACCGATCGATTAGAGGAAATATAAATTCGGTGGTCATTTTAGGCAACTTGCCGTCCACGGCTCCATACACCTCTGACGACGGGCTTTTGGTCAACTAATCCAACTCGGACTATGTCTGCATTCATACCCAGCGCGAGCGTCCCTCGATCTGTTAATCCCACTGCTTGTGCTGGATTCTTGGTTACCGTTGCAATTGCTCTTGGAATATCATGCCACAATTCTGCAAGCATAAACGCAGATGACACAAGTGCGTATGGTACATAATCCGATGAAACTATATCCAGTAAGTTAGCTGCCGCTAGTTCTTGTGCTGCGATATTTCCTGAATGAGAGCCACCACGAATAAGATTCGGAGCGCCCATCATAACTGCAATGTTTTGCTTACGACATTCTCTGGCAGCTTCCAGGGTGGTTGGAAATTCTGCTAGTCTCACCCCATACTTTGATGAAGTTTTAACTTGGTCAGACGTTGTATCGTCATGAGATGCAAGAACAGCACCCAGGCGTGCAGCTTCTTTAACGGTTGCTTCTTCATGTGCATCACCAAATTTCGAACGAAGTTCAAAAAGATGCTCTATGTGTTTTACGAACTCTTGGTCGGTCATTCCGCGTTTTTTTTGTACGTAGTTTCGTAAAGCCTCGAGATCGCGGAATTGTCGTTGTCCGGGTGTGTGATCCATGAGTGAAACTAATCCAACTCGATCATTTTCGTTAAACTCGGAAAATTCTTCAATTAGCGTTTCAGAGCACACTTCGGCGCGAAGATGTAGAAAATGACTAATTTTCAGCGCCCCTTTTTGCCTTAAGCTCATAAGCTCTTTTGAAACAGACCTGGCGTATTTCACATAACCGGATTTGCCATCATCGATGGAGCCAATTCTCATTGCGTCAAAAACTGTAGTAATCCCTGCTGATGCTAATTCCGCGTCATGTGCTAGAATCGCAGTTCTATGCGGCCATGTAACTTTGGGCCTAGGCTCCAAATGTCGTTCTAGATTATCTGTGTGTAATTCTATCAAACCCGGGATCAAAAAATCACCAAAGACATCAACACCGCCAGGGAATGATGTGGAACTTTTTTGAATGTCGATAATCTTGCCATTTTTATGAATTAATGTGCCGGAAAAGACTTCGTCTGACGTCACAATTTTAGCATTTGTTAATATTTGTAGATCCATTGCGTCCTCAAATTTTTTTTCCATATAAGCAATTGGGTGTTACAAGTTTGTGACATTCGTTGCTTAAAGTTAGGGCATGGAAAAATTTAATCGATTTGCAATTTATTATGTGCCCCCTGTGGGGCCGCTCCACGACGCTGCTTCTTCGTGGTTGGGTTGGGATATCATTCGAGGGTGTAGTGTTAAGTATCCTGATCTCGCCGGGTTGCCATGTTCTGTCGCTGATATAACTAAAACACCGCGAAAATATGGGTTTCATGGAACAATAAAGCCACCCTTTAAGTTGGCAGACGGTTGCAACTTCTCTGATTTGCAAGCGAACATTGCGCAGCTTTGCAAAGGGCTCGCGCCAGTGCGCACTGATGGTTTGAACTTGACGCAATTAGGACGCTTTCTGGCGTTGACACCAACAGGGACTTCGGATGATCTGACCGAATTAGGTGCACGTGTTGTGCAAGAATTGGACGGATGTCGAGCCCCAGCTGATGATGCCGAATTGAACCGTCGCCGTATGGCTGGATTGAACCCACGCCAAGAGGCATATTTGATCAAGTGGGGATATCCGTATGTATTGGAAGAGTTCAAATTCCACCTTACTCTAAGTGGATCCTTGGATCCCTGCCTAGCGGCACACTCCAAATCGATATTGCAACCACTTCTAATGCCACTATTGCCATCTCCTTTTGAAATCAATGACCTGGCGCTCTGCGGCGAGGGCACAGATGGGTTTTTTTATTTATTGAAGCGCTATCAGTTGGAAGGATAGAGTGCGTCATTGAAATCGGCTATGGCTTGATCCAGAGAGCCGTCATTCAATACTGTCCTGACAGTGATGCCTTCGGCTATTTCAAAGTTGGCACGTTTCAACCGATTGCAAATTTGATCCAAAGTTTCACGACCCCGTGCGCTTAACCTTTGAGTAAGTGTTTCAGGCGATGCAGTCACATGAATCACAATGAAAT
>RFXU01000197.1 GCA_009921505.1 Flavobacteriaceae bacterium | reverse complement strand
AAATTCGATTTTTAATTTCTTGCAACGACATGAATTACCCATTTTTATCTAGATTTAAGGGCATTCACCCAAAAAGAAAAGAGCGATCCTAGGCCGCTCTCTCCATAACATCTAATCCTAAGTTTAGAAGGAGAATGTTAGACCAGCTGCCAAGAAATCGCCGTTCGACAAAGATGATTTAGTAGGACCCCCAAACTCGCACTCAGTAACGATATGAGTTGTATCCCATTAGTTGAATTAAATAGCAAACCTCAATGAAAAATTTGTCTCTTGGGTAAGAGGCGACCAAAGTGTATAACTTTTTATAATCGTTGCATTAAAAGCTGCGTCAAATGGAGCAGAAAGTATGAAAATTGATCAAGCATTAAGACAAGCCGAAAAGGCAAAATCAAAAAGGAATTTATCAAAAGCGATTAATATTTATAAAAAAATCTTAGCTAAATTTCCCAATAACACCATTGCTCGCGTCGGTTTGGCAGAGTTGGCCAGAATAACCCAACCTCATCCAACCGAAGTTCAACATTTGATAAGACTAATGCAAAATGGAGAATTTAAGTTGGTTGCGCAACTCGGAGCAGCTATCACGCAAAGATATCCAAATGCAGCAGTTATACATAACATTCTTGGCGCGAGCTTCGCATCTATGCAACAGGGAGAAAAGGCTGAAAAATCTTATAAGCGCGCCATCTCACTAGACCCTACGAATGCCGATTTTCATTCAAACTTAGCACAATATTATCAGCATGCAAATAATCACAACCAGGCGATTCAAAGTTACAAGACTGCCTTACAGTTCGCTCCATATGATCCGAAGCTTTATTATAACTTGGGATTAAGTTATCAGATTTTAGGTCAAGTCGGTGAAGCAATATCATTTTATGAAAAGACGCTAAACCTGAATCCAGAACTACCCGAGGTACTCAATAACCTTGGCGTTGCTCAACAAATCGAGGGAAACTTGGACGCTGCATGTGAGAGTTATCTCAAATCCTTAAAGTTGAAAGCAGATTATGTGGAGGCTCGCAATAATTTAGGCACAATATACAACCTACAAGATAAACATGAACTTGCTAAAGACTGTTTTGAGACAGCAATTAAACACAATGCAAATTATGCTCAAGCATACACAAACCTTTGTGAACTTCTGGAAAAACTCAACCGTCCCAAAGAAATGTTGGACATAGTCAAGTCTGCAAAAAAGCAACTTAAACTACTGCCTCCAGATATATGCTATTTTGAGGCGCTCGGCGCGTTTCGGCAGAAAAATTTTTCACAGGCGAGCAAATTGATTTCTACGATAAACGTCAATAAAATTTCTTCACATCGTATAACCAGTTTTCTTCATCTATCCGCACAAATAGCACATAATCTGGGCCATTTTGATCAAGCATTTGATTTATTTAAACATATGAACGATCAATTAAAACAATCGGCGGAATATAGAAAATTAGATGTTGACGGATTTTTTCAAAGAATCAAACAAGATTCAAAAAATATTCCTTCATTTTATGTTAATATTTTGAATGTTCAAAATGATAGGCCTACGCCTGTATTTTTGATTGGGTTTCCAAGATCTGGTACAACGCTTTTGGATACAATATTGTTGGGTCACTCACAAATTTCCATTATTGAAGAGCAAAATATGGTGCCTCAGATGGAATCTCTTATACTCAGAACAGCCAATATCTGGGATGCTGAACTTTTAGGTGATGATGAAGTGAGGCAAGCACGCAAAGTCTATTATGACATCCTTTCTTTACATGAACGTGACAAAACGAAGATGGTGATTGATAAAATGCCACTAAATATCACCAAAGTTCCTCTCATTCATCGTGTATTTCCAAATGCGCGATATATTTTAGCTCTTCGTCACCCATTAGATACCATTCTTAGCTGTTGGATGCAGAATTTTGCATTAAATTCAGCTATGGGAAATATGTTAGATCTTACACGAATTGCTCAATTTTATGAATTTTCGATGCAAATTTTTGAATCAGCAACCACACGATATGGTTTAAATGTACATCGCGTACGTTATGAGGATTTACTTTCTGACTTAGAGTCTCAAGTGAGATCTGTAATTGATTTTCTAGAGTTAGAATGGCAGGATAATCTGTTGGATTATCAGACAACTGCTATGGGCCGAGGACGCATTCATACACCCAGTTACTCGCAAGTTGTTGAACCTTTATATACATCAGCCACTGATCGATGGCGCAAATATAGCCATCATTTGGTTAAAGAGCGCGCTCTAGTTTCAAAGTGGATTAAAGCGCATGGATATAGCGATTAGCACGCTTTTAACCACCAAATATCCTTGCAAGGAGCGCTCGTGTGCAAGTAGGTAACTCAGCTTAATCGATTAGCGGCTCGACACCAATTCAATGTAAAATAATTTAAGTCTATTATATTAAGCCCAGGTTATTTTCTCATTTAGCTTGTAATTAAAGTAGTCAAAAAGTTGAACAAAAAAGAGCGACCTAAAGGTCGCTCTCCGTGATGCACTAATCGTATGATTAGAAGGCAAAGTTCAGGCCAACTGCCATAAAGTCTTTGTTGGCGCCCGCACCGTCTGTACCGGAACGGTTTACTAAGAACGCATTAGCACCACCACCTAGATCGTATGAAGCAGAGATCTTAGATACGCTGTCTTCATCTGTAGCGAGTGAAGCTGTAATTGCGCCAGTGGTGTATGAGACAGATACATCCCAATCGTCACCAATGGATGAGCCGGACTCGCCATTCGATGCCGCTGACACTGATACTTTGATCGCATCCATTGAGTATGCTACGGCAACGCTCTGTACCGCATCCGCAGTATCGTCACGATCATCGCTTGCTACTGTAATAGTTGCGTCACCCATCTTGTAGCCAAGAGAGATTTTCGATGCGTCTTCGCCACGGCCGTCGGAGTTATTGGTTGAAACGTATGATGCTGTAATGTCGCCCATTGCGTAACCCAAGCTCATTGAGCTGTTGTCGTCGCCGTTTGACATACCCGTTGTCAAGCCGAATGAAAGGCCACCCATTGAGCCAGCAATTCCTAGATCGCCACTGTTAACGTCGCCATTGTAGAGGTCAGCAACACCTGAACCGTCTGCAGTGATTGTGATGCCATTATAACCAATTGTTAGCGATGGCGCAGCGGTCGTCCAAGCAGAGTTGTCTGTCTCGTTAGCTTCGTTTGCGTCTAGTTCAAAGTCAGCTGTGTCAACTTGACGACCTGCGTCATAACCAAAGCCAGCGCTCATTGTTACGCCGCTATCGGTAGATGATGACACTGCAACGTTGAAATCGATATGAGTGTTAAGATCGTTACCTGCACTGTTTGTGTCAGAAACGCTTACTTGTGTGGTGCCAGAGAATGACACTTCTGCGGATACAACGCCTGCTGTCATGAACAGTGCGGATGTTGCCAGAAGAACTTTTTTCATGGTTTTTTCCCTCGGGTTAGTGTGTTTCGAAACCTG